>MPDF01000132.1 GCA_001874365.1 Gammaproteobacteria bacterium MedPE
GCAGTGACTCATGGCAGCTGTTTCGGTGGCGGAATGCAAATCGCTCTGGGTGCAGACTTTAGATATTCAACGGCTGATTGCCGTTTTTCGATAATGGAAGCTAAGTGGGGGCTGATCCCTGACATGAGTTTAAGCGTCACATTGAGGGAATTAACTCGGATTGATATTGCTAAAGAATTGGTGATGACCGGACGTATTTTTGAGGCTGAACAAGCGTTAGAGTATGGACTGATCACCAAAATAAGCGATGATCCATTAAGTGACGCGCTTGAGTTTGCAAAGCAGTTGAGTAAGCGATCACCAGATGCCGTGATGTATGGTAAAAAGTTGCTAAATGAAACCTGGGTCACCGACGACAAATCGGCGTTAGATTTAGAATCTGCCTACCAAAAGAAATTGTTAGGTCGATGGAACCACTTGGTTGCATCAAGCCGCAACTTTTTCAAAAGTCCACTGGGTTTCAAAGAGCGACAATAAATGTTGGCAATAAAAAACTCACCGTAGTGAGTTTTAAAAGCGTTAGTAATACCAATTTTAACAAGTACAAGTGGGCAAGTATTTAATGTAATTGGTATAAATTAAAGGCTACATATACTGCTTAAACAGCATATCTAGATTCGTTTTTCGTAAGCGGCCAAGCCACTTTTTAACGAATGGAGGGTAGTCTTCTAACGCATCAATATCTTGCCAATTTTTGACAATGGTCGTGTGCTGAATGATTTCTTGATGTTCACGATCAAAGATTTCGCTTAATTGATGATTTTTGTCATCAATCATTAAGCCATTTTCAATATCCAATCGCCATGCTCGGGGATTTAGATTATTACCAGTAAGTAGATGGTAACGCTTATCAACTTGCATGCCTTTCAAATGGAATGAGTTGGTATCATGTTGCCACAGCCGTACCGTTAACAAGCCATTATTAATAGAAGGTTGATGACGTTTCACAAATTGACGCAGTGTCGTTTCATAGAGATACGGAACTAAACCAATTTTGCTGAATTCTTGATCTTCAGGAATGAAAAAGTCACTTGCTCGTTTATCACCAACAACGATTTCTATTTTAATCCCCTTGCGCAGTAACTTGGTAATTGTACGCTTTAATACACTGGGTAAATTAAAGTATGGCGTGTATAGGATAAGTGATTGCTCGGTTTGAAGCATTTGTTCGTGAATGACTTTATTAAGCTGATTGTTTCGCTTACCAAGGCCAATGAGCGGGGTTATTGACAGCGCCGAGTCTTGACCATTATTGTCGATATCGTATTTTGTTTTAGTTAATTGCTTATGTTGCGCTGCAACTTGCTTTTTAAATTGATTATCTAAAACCAGCGGGTGACGGCCTAACAAGTGAACACCTTCACTTGGAATTAACGCATGTTGTAAATATTCAACAAAGCTATTAGCAAGCGAATGGCTGTGCAGAAGGCAATATCTATCGTAGCGATAACGTTCACCGTAGTGAAGGTAGATATTGTTGATGCTTGCTCCTGTGTAGGCAAGCGTGTCGTCGATGACAATTCCTTTTAAATGCAATACGCCAAATAGTTCTTTTTGTTTAACTGCAACGCCATAAAATTGAATAAAATCAGGATGTTTTTCATCAATTTCGCGGTAAAAGGCGGCGTTTCCTTCACTGTCTTTTTGACCAATCAAACCGCGACGAGCGCGATGGAAGTCAACAAACACTTTGATGTCTAATGAGGGGGTCTTTTCTCTAGCGGCAATCAAATGTTCAACCACTAATCTTCCTGCATCGTCATCTTCTAAATACAGGACGGTGATGTATACACGTGTTTTCGCGTTATCAATCAGTGACAGTAGCTGCGCAAGATAATCTTTAGCATTTAAAATAACACTAATATCTTGAGCCTCAATAGATGTTGAGGGAAGTTTTTCAAGTAACTGTTTGCGGCGGTAAAGATTAACCATAAGTCTCTAAAGATTTTCTTTTTATTGTTTGCCACTTTAGCTAACAATGGGACTTTTTTAAAGGTAATCCCACTATTTAAGCGACTTTGTACGCTGAGCTGATTGTTTTATCAGCAAAATGCATCGTTGTTGTCATCAAACGCCATCGTCAAGGCTTCAAAAAGTCGTTAGATTATCACCATACTAATTTACTGAAGGCCGATTATGTTTGTAACGTCATTTAATGTCATTGTTTTAGGCTCTGCTTTACTGAGTATCGTTGGTGATCGACCTAGTAACAGAACGCTTCATTATATTTTTAAACCAGTGACCATGCTTTTATTGATAGGTTATGTGATGGTTCAAGGAGTACCTGATAATACGTTTGCTTACGCGATGTTTGTGGGGCTTTTGTTTAGCTTGATGGGGGATGTATTTTTAATGCTGCCCAAAGAGCGGTTTATTGAGGGGCTGGCTAGTTTTTTAATTGCACATATTGCTTATATCGTGGCATTTTATCAGTTATTTGACTGGCAGCTAACCTGGTGGTGGGCGTTATCTTTAGCTGTGTTTGCAATCTTGTTTTATTCATTGTTAGCAAAGCATTTAGGCCAATTAAAAATTCCCGTGATTATTTATATCAGTGTCATAATCGCCATGGTTTGGTTGGCGGGAGAATTGTTTTGGCAATCATCTAACTATTTGAGTTTAATATTGTTGGTTGGTGCCTGTGTTTTTGCGTGTTCTGATTCAGTATTAGCATGGAACAAATTTAAAAAGCCATTTAAAGGGGCTCAA
The DNA here is from genome assembly GCA_001874365.1 of Gammaproteobacteria bacterium MedPE. Classification (GTDB taxonomy): domain Bacteria; phylum Pseudomonadota; class Gammaproteobacteria; order Enterobacterales; family Psychrobiaceae; genus Psychrobium. Next base: position 2,710 of record MPDF01000132.1, read on the forward strand.
TGGGCAATACTGCTGACCTACTTCTTTGCACAATGGATGCTAAGCCAAGCAATATTGCTGTCATAAAACGCTAATTGCTCATTACAACGTGAGCGATGGCTTCTTGGTTAGGTGATATTTGCCAAGCATTTGTGTTAATTGCACCGCGCTCTAAACATACAAAATGTTGATGATGAGAAATATCATTCATTTTAGCAGCCAAGGTTTCTCCGGGATTCCAAACGATGGCGCTGGGGCTATTGTCACCAATGACACATATTGTCGAGTTATCGCAATGAACTGTTTGACGGTGCGACGCGTCAACAAAGGCACTATCAACTTCGCCATCAAAGTGTTGAATACCTTCGAGTTGATAAGCGTTATTCTGGTCGGTTTTATCTAAGAAAGTACGTCCCTCTAATCCTGAGATAGTCGTATCTTCAATGTTATTGACATAAAAGTAGCTGTGCATTGCCCATTCACAGATAAGTGGTATGCTCCCGTGATTTTCAATACTGAAATTTATGGCTAACTCTTTACCTAAATTAATGACTAGCTTCATCGTAAATTGTTGAAAGCCGTGTGCACGACTTAGCTCATTTTCTTGTAGCGCTAAATTAATTTCAACATTGCCATTCTCTTGATGATTAATCGATTGTTGCTGCCAAAGACTCGTACGTGCAAAACCATGATTGAGCTTATGTGAAGGATGGCTGCCAAACCAAGGTGCACATATTGGAATACCGCCTCTTATAGCGATGCCAGTCTTAAATATGGCATTTTCACTTAACCACAGCAGTGGCTGTTTGTCTGCTGCTTGAAATTCCAATACTTGGCCGCCGTATAAAGAGATCACTGCTTTACATAGTGGTGAAGTAACAATAATGAGTGGTAGTGCTTCCTCGCTATCGTAATAGGTTGCGGTGTCATTTAGAGTTATTGAAGTTGTCGTCATCAGGTCATCATCGTTGAATTTTTTAGAAATTATACTCAATTGAGACGGCTATTAAATATTTAATTCATATCGATTTATGCGATAGATAAATGTTCTATAATGTCCGCCAAATAATGAGGAATAAAATATGAAAAAAATTAATGTGGCAGTGGCTGTTATTGTTAATTCGCAACAGCAAATATTGTTAGCACTGCGTCATCAGCATTTACATCAAGGTGGAAAGTGGGAATTTCCCGGTGGAAAAATTGAGACTGGTGAAACCGCGCAGCAAGCAATCATTCGTGAGATTAACGAAGAAGTGTCTCTGAGTACTCAATCGACAGTGCCGATGATGGTGCTAGAGCATGATTACGGCGATAAATTAGTTTGTTTACATGTCCATTGGGTAAAAGAGTTTAGCGGTGATGCCACTGGCGCAGAAGGGCAGGAAATTAAATGGGTTGATGTTAGCGAATTGAGTGGGTTTGAATTCCCAGCAGCCAATAAACCCATTTTAGAAGCAGTGATTAATAATCTAAGTTAATCGTCTTCGGGTCTAAACAAGTCATCGTTTATTGGTAAATCGAATTCGTCAAACGTTAACGATTCAGTAAGTGATGCGCCCTCAATAGTATTTGATTCGCTAGCCCATTCTCCTAAATCAATCAATTTACATCGCTTGGAGCAAAAGGGTCTAAACTCGCTTTCTGGTGACCAAGTGACCTTTTTTTCACAAGTAGGACAATTTACAACAGTCATAATATTCTCAATATCTACAAAACTATAGACAGGATAATAACGATAGATTTAACAACAAGAAAGTAAAAACTTAACGTCTTGAACTGGTTGTTCATTCCATGATTGAAAACGCACGGCGTAGCGGTTTTTGTAACCACTAATCGTTGGGTAGTGATCTTGATGAGCCATGAGTTTTATACGTAGTAACTGGAGTTGTTCGCAACTGTTTTGATAAAATCCCTCGTTCGCTGTAACTTCTTGGTATGACGACGATTCACGAGTGAGTTGTAGCAATAAACGAATCGCTTCAATTGTCTGTGAGAACGGTGCTAACCAACGGGCTATATCGTCTTGGCGCCGTTGAATCGGTAAATGGCTCCAATAATGTAGCAGAGGCGTATCAAAAGGGCTGCCACCGCCAGGTAGTGATGATTTATTTTTAATCTGAGCGAGTAGAGGATCTTGGCATAACGCACTGTTGGTTTTATTAGGTTGGGATTGCGATAATTTGAAGTCATCGAGCTTGTTAATAAGAATATCTAACTGGTGTTGATCGATATTTTCATCTTCACGCCACTGATTGAGTGAGTACTTTTGATTGTCTAAATCACGAAGTAGTTCTTTTTTTAATTCACCGCGATCAAATTGTTCTGCCAATGAAAACAGTAACCCAAAGAAAGGCTTAAATAGTTCAGGTTGTTCAACCGTTTGAAAACCTAATAGTTGATCGCTAAGGTGTTCTATCCGCAAGTAGCAACGAACTTTTTCCGTTAGCGGATATTCATAAATAATTGTTTCAGACATAATCGCAACGTAGCATAAAAAAACAACGACTCTAGTTGGCATTAGATGCCATTATCCGCCCCTTTTTATTTTTTTAGATTGGGGATGTTGAGTCATTATCTTTGAAAAAAATAATGCATCAGGATCCGTCCTGTGCAATTTTTGAGTACTCATGATGCAATTTTTTTACATCATTAGTCAACTTATTGATCATTCCTGTGTTTTTTATAATGAAATCGGCCTGTTCTAGGCGGCGTTCTCGAGGTATTTGTGAAGCGATAATCGCTTGGGCTTGCTCAATGTTGGTGTTGTCACGTGCGACGGTTCGAGCAATTTGTGTCGCGACATCGACATCGACCACAAGCACCTTGTTAACCATCTCTTGCATATTGTTTTCTAATAGTAACGGAGCAACTAACAAACAGTAGGGGGACTGGCACGCTGACAGTTGTTGAATGATGGTTGTTCTAATTAGTGGGTGTAATAGATTATTTAACCATTGTTTGTCTGATTCATCACTAAATATGATAGTACGTAATTCATTGCGATTAAGTTCGCCGTTGGCTTGTATAACACGTGAGCCAAAATGTTGAGTAATTTTTTTAAGTGTTGGGGTTCCAATCGCTACCACTTCCCTAGCAACGATGTCGGCATCAACTAAATCGACACCTAACTCTGAAAACAAATCTGCAACTGTTGTTTTACCGCTGGCAATGCCACCGGTAAGGCCAATAACTAATTGGCTCACAGTACGGTATACCCCATATATTTAAGATAGGCGTTATTAATCTGTTCACCCCACATCAAGGCTATCCATCCAGCGATAGCTAAATAGGGACCAAAGGGGATAGCTATATTTCTTTTGTTATCACGATTTAGCATCAAGGTGATACCAATGACTGTGCCAACGACTGAAGACAATAAAATCGTGAGTGGTAAATACTGCCAGCCGAGCCAAGCGCCAATAAGAGCAAAGAGTTTAAAATCGCCGTAGCCCATACCTTCTTTACCAGTGAGTAATTTAAAGCTCCAATAAACTGCCCATAGGCTTAGGTAACCGGCAACTGCGCCAAAAAAAGCACTATTAAGATCGGTAAATAGCATTGCACTATTAGCAAACAAACCGAGCCAGAGAATCGGTAATACGATACTGTCGGGGAGCAGCATGGTATCAAAATCAATAAAGGTTAACGCTACCAATGACCAAGTTAAAACAATCGCTGCTAGTGCTTGCCAACTAACCCCAAATTTAATGGCCACCGCCAATGAAAGTAGTCCTGTCACTAACTCAACAAACGGGTAGCGCAATGGAATAGATGTCTTACAGCTGCTGCATTTACCTTTTAGGAATAAGTAGCTTATAACGGGAATATTTTCAGCTGCCGTTATTTGATGATTGCATTGTGGGCAAGCTGAACGTGGTACTGCTAGGTTAAAAATTTGATTGTTACTACTTTTTTCTAATGGTGAATCAACGTTATCCATTGAAAAATATTCTTTAGCTTCACTCTTAAATGCTCGCTCCATCATAATAGGAAGTCGATGAATGACGACATTAAGAAAACTACCAATGAGTAGGCTAAATATAAAAACCAGGCCATAAAAGTACATCGGCTGTTGTTGCAACAGGGAAATAAATTGATTCATGAATTTCTCGAAATTGTTAAAGAATGCTGCCCATTTTGAAGATTGGCAAATACATAGCAATGATTAATGAGCCGACAATACCACCGATAACGACCATAATCAGCGGCTCAATAAGCGTTGTTAAGCCGTCTACCGCATCATCAACTTCCATTTCATAGATATTAGCGACTTTATTAAGCATATCGTCAATGGTGCCTGCTTCTTCACCAATCATAATCATTTGAATGAGCATATTAGGAAAAATGTTAGAAGCTCGCATCGCAATATTAAGCATAAGCCCAGTTTCAACTTCGCGACGAGCGGTTAAAATAGCTTTTCTATATACGTAGTTGCCAGAGGCTCCAGCAGCAGACTCTAGTCCTTCCAATAGTGGAACTCCAGCAGCAAATGTTGTTGCTAACGTTCTACTAAAACGCGCAACACAAGACTTTCTAAGAATAGGGCCAATAATCGGAATTTTTAATAAGAAAATATCTGTTTTATTCCTCAGGTTTTCCGACTGAAGATGAGCCTTTCTAAATAGAATGCCAGCGATGATTAACATTCCTATTATAATGTACCAATATGCCTGCACAACTTCAGATATTTCAAGAACAATTTGAGTAAAGGCCGGTAGTTCAGCGCCAAAGCCTGCAAAAATAGTTTCAAACTGTGGCACAACAAAAATTAACAGTAACATAGTTACACTTAGTGCAACCACAATTACTGATATGGGATAAAGCAGTGCTTTTTTTATCTTTGATTTTAATGCTTCTGTTTTTTCTTTATAAGTCGCTATTCTATCGTAGACTTTGTCTAATGAACCAGATTGCTCACCAACAGCAACTAAGTCGCAATATAAGTCATCAAAATATTCACGATGGGGCCTTAGTGCATCTGCAACAGGAACGCCCGCTTGAATATCTGCATTAATTCTAGTTAATAATTCCCGAACTTTTGGCTTTTCATGGCCTTCTGCCACAATGCCCATACTTTGAACTAAAGGCACACCAGCAGAGAGCATGGTAGCAAGTTGCCTTGATACCATGGCAATATCCATCGCTGTTATTTTGTGGGCAGCACCAATTTTTAGAAAAGGTTCAGGCTTCTTTTTTAATTTAGTGGGATTAATGCCTTGGCGTCGTAGAGCGTCCTTAACATCTTTTTCGTTTTTACCTTTATATTCTCCACTGACGCGATCGCCTTTGCGGTTTATGCCTTGCCATTGGAAGGTATGAATAATAACTTTTGAGTTTTTGCTGCTAAGCGCCATGAATTTGAATACCGTTCTATTAATTAAAAGCTAGTGACTCGGTTAATTTCTGCAAGACTTGTTACACCTTGTGATGCTTTTAACAG
>MPDF01000133.1 GCA_001874365.1 Gammaproteobacteria bacterium MedPE
ATTCGACCTTCACCGATGACGTGAGCGCCTAACAGATCATATAGTTTTTTCTGCCAAATTGGTTTGTCATCATGGCCTTGCTGGTGGTGACTGGTGAGCTTTATCTCAAGTAACGGCATCGCAGCGCGATAACCAAGCTCAATATGTGATGGCCAATCTGGTAAGTGTTCATTCACTATATCTTGAATTGTCGATTCACCAAGGCCAAACACTTGAAAACGGCTGATATCTGTTGTGTCATCGATAGAAAAACACTGCTGAATGTGGGGAAGTATTTCACTCCCCATCATTTTCTTTAATTCACGTGGGACGCCGGGAGTTGTATATATTTGGCATCCGTTAACGTTCATTGTAAAACCAACGGCACTGCCAGACTCATTAGGAATGATCTCACAGCCCGCAGGTAACATCGCTTGTTTTTTGTTGGAATCGCTAAGATGATAATTTCGTCTTTCACACCAATCAAGCAAATGCGCCATGGCATCTTTGTGCTCTTCAATCTCGACATTAGCAGCCATTGCTAGCGCTTGTGCAGTCATATCATCGACGGTTGGGCCTAAGCCGCCGTTAATGACGAGCATGTCTGCACGTTTAGTATGTTGCGCAATTTCGTCTGCGAGTAAATTTAGATCGTCTTTTACAGTAACGCGGCGCGTCACTTCAAGGCCTAATTGGCCGAGTTCTTGCGCTATGTGTGCTGAGTTACTGTCAATAACGTCACCTGACATTAATTCGTTGCCTGTTAGCAGTAGTTCTACATTGAGCTTGGTGGTATGCATTAGCGGTTTCCGTGGCGTGTTTTGTTTTAACGTGGTGAGTGTAACAAAATCAAAGTTCGAAGCGGAAGATAAATCCTTAAATAACTGGACGTTTTCAGCAGTTGTCGTACCATTAGCCATCTTAAAATTTCGGGATTCTCCTCATGGCGCAAAAAGCCACCATTTTCAAAGCTGACGTTAATTTAGCGAACATGGATCAAGACATATACCTTGACCAAAATCTGACTATTGCGCAGCACCCTTCAGAGACACTACAACGCATGATGTTGCGTATTGTTGCTTGGGCATTACACGCTAATGAGCAGCTCACTTTTACTAAGGGATTGTGTGAAGAGGACGAGCCTGAGCTGTGGCAAAAGAACTACAGTGATGAAATTGAGCTATGGATTGATTTAGGCACGCCTGACGAGAAACGTTTAAAGAAAGCAAGCGTACGTGGTAAACAAGCGGTGTTATTTACTTACGGACAAAACGTTGCCAATGCATGGTGGAAGCAACATGAAAGTATTGCGCGTAAATATAGTAATTTGACGGTAAATTTTGTGAGCGACGAAACCATGGAAAAGCTGGCTGCGTTAGCACAACGTACCATGCAGCTTCAGTTTTCAATTAGCGATGGCGACGTGTGGTTAAGCAGTGGTGATGAGTCAATGCTATTAGAGATTACTTGTTGGCAAGAGGCTGCTCAGTAGCTTCGACACTTTTTAATATCGTGGGGAAGGTCAACTTGAAACAAATACCTTCTTCACTGGGCATAAGCTTGATTTGACCTCCAAGTGAGTTTTTCACCAAATCTTCAACAATGTGCATGCCAAGCCCTGTTCCACCTTCATCTCTTTTAGTGGTGTAGAAGGGATCGAATAGTTTGTTTGCTTGTTCTTCTGTTAATCCTTTGCCATTGTCCTTATAGATGAGCTCTAAATCCCCCCCCATTAATTTGATTGCCAGCCGAATAGTGCCGTGATCCATCTGTTCAAATCCATGAATCAGGCTATTCATAATAAGGTTGATGATGATTTGTGATAGTGGACCAGGTTTGGTATCCAAAACAATATTGTCGTCACAGGTGATAAATACTTCATGCTGCGTCTTACCAAGTCGAGGATTCAGGCTTAGCAGTATTTCTTCAAGGTACTCATTGAGGTTAAACAGGCGTTGCATGTCGGTGACTTGATCTGATGAAACAGCCTTAAAACTATGAACTAACTCTGCCGCACGTTCCATGTTACTTAAAATTATTTTAGCGCTTTGTTCAACCATTGCCATGTAAGACGTGAGATCGTTTTTAGTCAGTTGATTGTTGTTGATGCGTCCATTGAGACTAGTGGTTGCTTCTAGCACGTTAGACGCGCAGGTAACACCAATGCCTATTGGGGTATTTATTTCATGTGCAGCACTCGAGACCATTTGGCCAAGCGCGACCATTTTTTCGGCATCGATAAGTTGCTGGGTCGCTGCATTAAGGCTTAGTGTACTAAGTTCTAGTTCATCATTGCGTTCATGGACTGTTTCTTCGAGCATTTTTTGATAGTGTTTGAGCTGTTGATTGTTTTGTTTGAGTTCTAATGTTTGTTGGGCGATTTTTTCCTGTTGAACGAGGCGATCTGAAATATCAAAAATGGCAGCAATAAATAGCTTTTCAGATTTTATTTCTACTTTGGTGATATCCAACTCTATTGGAAATTCTTCTCCATTTTTACGCAAACCTGATACTCGTGAACCTTCTCGAAGATTCACGAACTCTTTGTCAGATTTGTCAAAACTCTTTACTTTTTTATGATGATCTTTGCGATATCTCTTTGGCAGCAAAGTCGCTAAGGAACGATCAAGAATTTCATGCTTTTCATAACCAAAAAGACGTTGTGCCGCTTGATTAAATTGAACGATTTTTTGAGATTCATCAATAGTTAACGTGGCTGTCGCAGTGACATCTAGCAACATAAAGTAATGGGCTTTTCTTTCTCCCAAGGTTTCAATAGCGCTCGGGAACGCAGCTTGTTGTCGGTCGTTTTTTCGCGCTGGTTGATAATCCGTTTCTTCGCCGTTGACTAAACGTGTAATGGTGCTGTCGACATCTTTATGCTCTTGTTTTTGGATAAACTGTAAAAAGTAGATACCAATCATTAGCGCTGAAATGAGCATAAGGCCAATGATGAGATTGATTGTTGAGAAATTAAATGCAATGTAAGCAAAGGCGTGTTGGAGTTGAGTATTCGCCTGATTCTGTGAAAAATACTCTGATAATGTGAAGAGGGTGATCAGTATGAGAATATCGCAAATTGAGATGGTCCACAGCAATTTAAAAATAAGATTCTTATTTACATTACTCGTCATACTTTTCATGGGGGTACTCGTTGGTAATCGTGTTACCTGCTTGTGTTAATCCAATGGGTGTCCTGTATCAATCAATAACCATAATTGGTATCAGATTTAAAACATCGCTTAAATTTTCCACTAACCACTTGTCTGTTAAGTGATTAGCGGTGTTTATTTGAAAAGTATAGTCGGGAATATTCACTTCGCCATGAATATAGCGGTGAATATTCGACGAATTAAGTTATTGATCGTTAACGCGACTTGCTAAATAGGTTGGATATTGTCGTGCCGTTGCCAAATTTGTGGCTGTGTTGGCGACATCAACTTCGCGTAGTGTCGAGGTAAGAGCAGGCATGAAAAAACGATCGCTCTTAAGGGCGAACTTTTCGGTAATGTCTTTATAAATCAATTCAGTTGCATCAATAGCTGATGACGCTTTTACGATTTCGCTACGGGCGTAAAATGGTGTTGAAAAATCAACATCTGCTGCGCGTAATTTAGGGTCGCTGCCGGGAATTTGCTGGGCGCCATAAAGTGGCTTCCCACCAACTTGAGCCGTTTTAAAATCTGGAATAAAGTGCGCTAAAAAGTCGATTGATTTTTCTGTACGTGCGTTTGCAACATCTTTAGGCCATTGATGACTTATTTTACTGGCCAATGCATTGGGCAGCTGGGGCTGGGAAGATGAGGTATCACTTGCTACGAGTCCGTCATTAAACAACGTAATGTCTTTAGTCATGCCGTGAATTTGAAAGTAGCCATTGGGGTACGGCGTTAATTGGGCCATGCCGTTTGGTGTGCCACGTTCGCCATAGAAAATAACTTCAGGCCAGTGACCTTCGACGTCCTGCCAGCGAGTTACATAAGCGGCTTTAAACTCAACTAGACGTTGTTGTTGACAACCAATTAGATCGTCAATGGTGCCGCTTTTAAAGCCACAGGCATTTACTAAATAATCAACAACTAACGTTTGGGTTGATTGTTGCGTGTTTAGTGTCAAGTGCCATTGATTCTGGTGGCGGCTAATCGCGGTTACTTGCGTGTTTGTATGAACATGGCAATGAGGCAATTCTTTACTAACAAGTGTTGCGCTAGCAGCTAGCCTAAATACATTAAGACCATATTCTTCAACGAGCACCATTGGAAATTTAATCGTATTTAAATCGAGCTTCTTAACCACTGGAATTAACCAATCGCTGGCTGTTTTGGCCTGTGTTGGGTTTGGCTTTGATAACAACGCATCAACTTCTTCGCGTTCGAAAACCCGATAGTAATTGTCTGGTTCACCGAGTACCTTATTGTCAATACAGCTCGACACTAACTGTTGATAGTGACGTTTTAATAGCTCTAAACGAGGCATTAACTGCTCGAACGTGCCGGGATCTCGTTTGGGAATGGCAATAAGCGTTGGACGATAATCAGCACAATGAGGATAGAGCTTTAATGTATCAATCGATTGGCGAAGTAGCGTAATGCATTGTTCATCGTCTATTTCGCGATAAAGATTACCGCCAGCATGTAAATGACAAATCGGTGGACCATTAACTAAGCTAGGGCCCGCTTCGATTAATACGGTGTCAATGTGATGACTTGCTAACCCTAAAGCGGCAGTCGAACCTGCGATACCGCCGCCGATAATGGCCACTTTAGGCTGCGTTGTTAGTGGTGTATCTTGTAACGTTGTTGTGTTCATGAAACCTAATATTTTAAAACAGCGTTAGCCTGAAGGCATCGCCAGAATGTCTTTAATATTGATGGCGTTGGGATACGCCACAAAACCAGTTTCTTTAGCAGTACGTGCGTAAACCGCCATGCGATCAGATAATTCGTTACCTTCTATATTGGCGTGCCCTTTAACGTGGCTAATGGTTACGTTGTTTTTAAGTTGCTGATACAAAGAAAAACACTCTTTAATGACTTCAAGGTTTTTAATCGGTTCGTTTTTACCTCGCGTCCAACCTTTCTTTTGCCAACCAGCAGCCCACTTAGTAATACAGTCAATTGAGTACTTAGAGTCAGATAAAATCTGAACACTAAGTTGCTTGTCGATAAAGGTTTTTGCTAGCTTAAATGATTCTAGCATGCCTAACAGCTCGGCAGAATTGTTGGTCCCGTTGGCATCAAACAATCCGTAATAGAGGGTTGTTGGTTGACTGTTTTCATAAACAGCAACACCAGTGCCTGCTTTACCTGGATTGGGAGAGCAAGCGCCATCGCAATAAATATCAACGTCACAACTATTGATCGCTTTATTGGTAACCTTTGGCTTTGACGATGCGGGGGCTGCGGTTTTGCCACCTTTTTCTAATGAGCGTTTCATGAGTGCACGGGTGTAGTTTTCTTTAAAGGCTTCATCAGCAAGCTCTTTTGAAGCAAAACCCATGTATTGTGCGTCTGCTTGGCCGTCGATATAACCTTTAACTTCGGCCCATGAATCAAAAACGCCTGTTTTTAATCCCTTCCACACCACGTAATGTTTTTTGCTCATTGTTGTAAATTCCTCATCACTAATGGCAGCAGATAATAGCGTCATAGCATTTAGTTACAAGTGTTATTTAACAATTGCTGGGGCTAATTTAAGCATTGGTGTAAAATCGGCCGCGAAATAATAATAACAATACTCTTTGAGTTGATTTATTGCAGTAATGCCCCTGATTTTTATCAGTGTTTAGCGGTATGAATAGATTGAACTAAGGGGTTAATCTGACTTTTATTAAGGACAATTGTATGAACTTTAAGCCTCTTGCCATCATTTTTGTGGCATTGTCGCTGTTAGCAGCACCCGTTGCTAGTTATGCGGCAAAAAAAGAAAATCCTCGCGCTGATTATATCCGCGCAAATTACACCAAGTATGAATACCAAATTCCAATGCGTGACGGTACCAAACTATTTACGGTAGTTTATTCGCCAAAAGATCGTTCGCAAAAGTATCCAATGATCATGCAACGTACGCCATACACTGTTGGCCCATATGGCAGTGATAAATACAAAACACGCCTTGGTCCAGATGCTAAATTCGAAAAAGAAGGTTTTATTTTCGTATTCCAAGATGTGCGCGGTAAGTTCATGTCAGAAGGTGAATACGTCAATATGCGTCCACAAGACGCTTACAAACGCGGCAAGAAAGCCGTTGATGATGCAACAGATACCTACGATACCATCGATTGGTTAGTAAAAAATGTTGATAACAACAATGGTAAAGTGGGCATGCATGGCACCTCTTATCCTGGTTATTACACTTCTGTAGCTGCGATTAATAGCCATAAAGCATTAAAAGCGATTTCACCGCAAGCGCCGATTTCTGATTGGTTCTTTGATGATTTTCACCGTAACGGTGCTTTCGTTGTGCCAATGGCATTTTTGTTTTTTGATACTTTTGATAAAAAGCGTGAAAAATTACACGCCGCTTGGCCTAAGGGCATGAAAAGAGAGACGACAGATGGTTATGATTTCTTTTTAAAATTAGGTCCACTGTCTAACGTGAACAAAGATTACTTCCACGGCGAACGTCCGTTTTGGAATGAGCTGACCGAGCATCCTAATTATGATGAGTATTGGCAAGCTCGTAATATTTTGCCGCACCTTAATAAAGTAAAACCTGCGACACTTGTTGTTGGCGGTTGGTATGACACTGAAGATTTATACGGTCCATTATCAACGTATCAAACAATGTCTAAGAACAACAAAAAAGATAACGTTAAAATGATTATGGGACCTTGGTATCACGGTCAATGGAATCGCGGTAAAGGCAATAAACTAGGTGAAGCTGACTTTGGTTTTGACACCAGTAAATGGTTCCAAAAAACTGTGTTGCTACCGTTCTTTAACCATCACTTGAAAGGTAAGAAAGATCCAAATCTTGCTAAGGCAACCATGTTTGAAACGGGTGCTAATCGCTTTAGACATTTCGATGCGTGGCCACCTAAGAACGCCAAGCAAGAAACATTGTTCTTAGACGAAAAACAAATGCTAACAGCAAGCAAACCCCAACATAGTGAGAGTAAAAGCGAAAGTGCTAGTGATTGGGTGAGCGATCCTAACAAGCCTGTGCCGCACTCAGCAAAAATCAGTCGCGGTTGGGATAAGCCATACATGGTTGAAGATCAGCGTTTTGCTGCACGTCGTTCTGATGTACTGATTTTTGAAACGCCAGTAATGGACAAAGACAAAACGATTGCTGGTGCCATTGATTTAGATTTGTGGTTCTCTACGTCACAAAGCAGTGCTGACATCGTTGTGAAAATGGTTGATGTTTTCCCAAGCATTAATGAAAACACTGATAAAGTGGATACTAAAAAAGCTAATCGTCATGAGTTAGTACGTTGGGGTGTTATTCGTGGTCGTTTCAGAGACAGCATGAGCACGCCAAAACCTTTCGTTCCTAACAAGCCAACAAAGGTTTCATTCGAACTATATGATGTATTACATACTATTAAACGCGGTCACAAGCTACAGATCCAAATTCAAAGTAGCATGTTCCCGTTTATTGATCGTAATCCACAACATTACGTAGACAACATCTTTAACGCGAAAGAAGTAGATTTTGTTAAAGCAACACACAAAATCTATCACAGCGCGAAATACCCAAGTTCTATTAGCTTCGGCACTATCAAATAGTGAGCGCTAACCTATTGATAGTGAATTAATAAGAAAAGCGAGTGATTAATCACTCGCTTTTTTGTTTCAGCATAATGAGGAAAAGTGATGAAAAAATTACTCTGTCTAGTTGTTGCCTTAATCGGCGTTACTACGAGTGTGCACGCCAGTGATGCAATAAAGTCGGCACAGCCAATCCATAATATGTTTGACGCCATGCGTGAACATGACGGTAAAAAACTGTTAGCCCAATTTGCGCCAAATGCCATGCTACAACGCGCTGGAAAGGGCGGTGAAGTCAAAACAAACGATCTCGCCAAGTTTGCTGGTTTTGTCTCTAAAACAGATAAATATTTGGATGAAAAACTG
>MPDF01000134.1 GCA_001874365.1 Gammaproteobacteria bacterium MedPE
AACACAAGGTATCGCTGCGCTGCGAGAAACACGAAACAAGCTTGAGTTAATGTGGGACAGACTGCCTAACTTTTCGTCGATGAGAACTAACTGATATGGCGACAAATACGCCGCCACCATTGGCGAAACTGTTATTGACTGTAATACTGCCGGCACATGTTACTGATGAAATATGTGGAGATCTTGAAGAAGAATTTCAGCTGAAAATACAAGAGCAACCTCACTCCTCAGCTGCGCATCGGTGGTATTGGCATCAGGCGTTAAATACCAGTTTTCATTATAGTTGTACCGCGGAGAAACTTATTCCGATTGTTATAATGATATTTTCTCTGATTACCTTCTTTCTCTTATATTCTGCAATCGCGCTGTTGTCTTACGGTGACAAAGCGTTTTTCGTTGATGATTTTTGGTATAACGGAAATGTTCACCTGTTGTTTTTGGAAGCAAAGTTTTGGCATCACATTTCTGATGTCTTCTCTTATGATTTCTCCTTCACTATGCTAATGAATAAAAACGCAATGTTGTGGTCGTTGATAGCATTCTTCTTGTTGATGACACTGAAGTCTTCGGCTCGATTAAGTGTATGTCGATTCACACTCATTGGTATGGTGTTAATGTTTGTTCCTTACTTGTATGGCGTAATGCACTTTTATGTATTGCACCTACCATCGAACCAAGTTGGGCCTCTAATTGCCTTTATGTGGTTACCGCTTTTATATCTGATATGCCCCGTCGCTTATTTAGTGTCTACAAAGTTTAAAGAGTCGTCGTTTGAATATCACGCACTGTAGCAATAGATAGCTCATTTATTTAGAAGGAATTGTGATTTTGTTACTACTGAACAGAATATGCGTTGTATTTTTCTTGATGGTTATGTTCATTTCAATGGCTTATTCAAAGGACTATAGGCTTGGGAAAATAGTACAGCCAATTAAGCAATCGATTTCATTGCGCTTAGATCCTCAAAAGGATAATTTTTCTGGTGCTACACGAATTGAACTCCAGATTAAACAGGCTATCGATGGCATTAGAATACACGCTAAAAACATCAATATGAGTAAAATTACGATAATCGATCTCATCAATGGCGCATCAATGATGTTAACGCCATCTCAGCCTAGCGAATATGACATTGTGACACTTCAAGCGCCAAAAACTATCGTTAAAGGTCGATACAAACTGTTTATTGAATATGTTGCAAAGGTGAGTACCGAGCCAGAAGGATTATATAAATTTTCTGAGGGAAAAGAGCATTATTTAGTGACTCAATTACAAGCGATGAAAGCAAGAACGGTGTTTCCAAGTTTCGATGAGCCATCATTTAAAATTCCTTTTAAGGTTGATATTACTGTGCCTAGCGAATATCAAGTTTTGGGTAACACGCCTATTGAAAATGATATGACACAAGGTCTATATACGACTCATTACTTCAGACAGACTGCGCCTATAAATACGGATGTTTTAGCAATAGCAGTTGGTCGATTTACAGCGAGAACGATTGAGGGTATGCCGATATCCTCGACGCTTTATACCACTAAAGGGCAACAATTAGACGTTGATATTATTAGGCGAGATATCCCGACAATATTTAAGCATATACAAGCATATTTTACTGTCGCTTACCCCTACCAAAAGTTAGATTTTTTAGTGCTTCCCGTCTATAGCGGTGCAGGAATGGAAAATGCTGGCCTGATAACGCTACATCAAGAACTCGTTGCCTTTCCAAAGAATAATAATGGATTGGGGAGTTATGAATCTCATAAATTAATTGCCCATGAAATTATTCACATGTGGTTTGGTAACTTGGTGACCATGGCGTGGTGGGACGATCTATGGCTTAATGAATCATTTTCAGAATGGCTTGCAAGGAAAGTAGTCAATCGTCAATTTCCTCAGTTCAATGGTGAACTTAACCTGCCTCAATTAGACGCGTTTTGGGATGATACGCCTTCAACACCAGCAATCAAACGAACCATGAAATCTGTCGATGATTATAATGCTATTGGTCAAATCGTTTATACCAAAGGCCACGCGATCATTTCGATGATTGAGAAACATGTTGGAGAACGGGCTTTTCAACTTGCCATTGTCGATTACATTAAAAAATTTAGTGGCAAAAATGTTTCATTTTCTGATTTCATCGAGCATATGGAAAAGCATACTGATACAACGCTCTATCCAATATTTAATTCGTTCTTAACTAATCCACAATATCCATTGGTGACATTAAGAAAAATCAAACAAAAACTGCGTATTTCTCAACAGCCATTTTCTGACACAACAGCATGTGATAAGTCGTGCTCGAACGAAGAGTTGATATGGCACGTCCCGCTGCGCCTGAAGTTCTTCACACATCAAGGTATCGTACACAAAGAGTTTCTATTAGAGAGCAATAGCGCAGAGCTCTCTCTGCCTAAGGGGACCTATGCTGTTTTTGCTGATGGCGGAGCTTTGGGGTATTTCAGATACCAAGTTAAAGGGGTTGAAAATAATTCTATGGATTGGATGCGACACCTTAGTCGTCAAGAAAAACGTTCGTTACTTGCCAATAATAATGATTTAGTGAAGGGGGGATACCTCAAATATGCTGATGCTCTGGTATTGCAATTAACCCTGCTGAAAGATCCTTCTCTTAGTACCGAGTTAGCGGCAAACATTTTCAATGATTTAGACAGTGATTTTTACGATTTCGTGCCATTAACATTACAAGGTTCATATAGAGATTATTTAACAAACGCCCTGTTAAGATCAACGGAAGATGTTCGTTGGTTTAATAAAACAAATGAAAGCGATAAATTACGTGGAAATTCGCTGAGCTTTTTGGGAACAAAGCTATTAGATAAGGAAGCGATTAACTTTTCAATCGCCCATTTTCAGGCAATTATTAATAATGAATCGTCCCTCAGTGAGTTCATGAAAAGTATGGTACTTAAAGTTATCGCAAGTAACGGAAATAAAAAGGATTTCGAACGATTCAAACGTGCTTATAAAACCTCTGATAGTGCATTGTTGAAAAATAGCTTAATTCGTTACATGGGGTACTTCTCTTATCAAAATTCCGTTACTGACTATTACGATTTTTTATTCTCAAAAGATGTAAATACAACTGAATTTAAAGGGTTTTACTTACAATATCCCATCTACAACCCTAAAAATAGATTTGATGCTATTCGCTATTTAGAAAACAATCTCTCTCAACTATTCTCTAGAGTGGCAGAAGATGACAAACAATGGCAGCCGTACAGTTTTGCTACGGGTTGTTCAACCGCGTTGCGTCAAAAGTTGAATAAACTGTATCGGCCATACCTAAAAGAAATAAAAGGCTTAAAAGACAAGTTAGCTAACGTGAATTACATGATTAGCAATTGTGAAAATATGCAAAAAGATAATTTTTCTCATCTAAAACATTTACTGCAAACCCAATAGGCCGACAGAATAATGCATATGGATACTTGACCTTTTATGAATAAGAGTAATCGAATGTTATGACCGGATGAGATGTGAGAGAAGAACGTAAACTCTTATTAATTATCAATTGCTTATTTTGTTTTTGTCGAACGACATATCCATTGCTGTAATCATTGTTTTCTATGCTATTTCTTACATTTACATTAACTTTTTGTGGCTATAAAGCTGTATTATTAATTTTGTTTTAGCCTAATATTTGTTCTTTTTTACGTGAAATCACTGTACAAAATAAATTCGATATGGGAGGTTAATTATTATTAAAGGGATCTTATTGATAGTTCTATTTCATTAGATTATTCATTCGCCAAAGAAATGGAAGAATATTTATGTTCGAGTTCTGGCGGTTTAAAGCAAGGCCTATTGACCTTCTGACGAGCGTCAGTGGCGATTACAATTATTTCTTGGTATTTCTCTCATTTCTAATCTCTTTTCTCGCAGCTTATGCACTGTTAGTCGTTCTAGAGCGTGCTTGGCAAGCAACCTCCAATAAAACCTTACGGTTATGGAAAATATTTGGCAGTATAGTTTTTGGGCTTGGTGTATGGGCTATGCATTTCACGGGAATGTTGGCTTTTATGCTTCCCATACCCATGAGGTATGATGGAAGTCTAACGCTGTTGTCTATATTCACTCCCATTCTCTTTACTTACTTATCAATAAATATTCTTGCTCTTCAAAACTTCACTGTTGGAAGCATTCAACGCTCAGCGTTATTCCTGGCCTTAGGTATTGGCTCTATGCACTTTATTGGGATGGAGGCAATGAAGAGTGACGCCGTGATGAGTTATGAATTTAGTTTATTTATGTTGTCGATTGTCGTTGCTTATATCTTAGCGACTATTGCTGTTTATCTAATAAAAACAGTTAATAAATCGACGCAATGTGGTCTTGTTTTAAAGACATTTTGTTCCATTGTAATGGGGTCGGCAGTTGCCTTAATGCATTATGTTGCCATGTCTGCCGTTAATTTTAACGTCGAAGGCTCTGTAATCACTCAGCATAAAATGATGAATGAACACGCTGTATTGTTTGCGTTAGTAATTACGGGGGTCGTATTTGTCATAGTGGCAACAACAATTTTATGCGTACTAGTTGATGAGAGACTAAACAAAGCCAAAATAACCATCGAAGAAAACGCTATTAGAGAGAAGTCTATAGTTGAGCAAATGGCTGATGGACTGTTAACGATGAATGCTTCGGGAGTTATTGAAAGCGCTAATTCCGCCGCTAATTCAATGTTTGGGAGAGAGGGAAACTCATTAGTCGGTCTTCAATTTAATTCTTTAATGAATGATACAGAGCTTGATAAGACGCTCGACGAAGAGCAGCTTTCAGATTATCTCAATAATACTGTTGTCACTAAGGGAATTAAAAAAGATGGCACAAACTTCCCTATAGAAATTAACTTTTCAAAAATTCTAGTCACATCACTACAGCAGGAATTATTCAACTGTGTGGTGCGGGATATTTCTCAACGAGTATTGATGGAAGGCCAGTTAAGGCAGTCGCAAAAACTTGAATCAATGGGGCAGTTGTCTGCTGGCATCGCTCATGAGATTAATACGCCGACTCAGTATGTATCCGATAACATTATGTTTTTAAATACAGCATTTGAAAACTGTTTGAAAATAATAGAGAAAGCTCAGGTTTTAACGAATAAACAGCATACAGAAATTACGCAGCAAGAACTTGAAGATATACACACCATTTTTGTTGAAAATGATATTGATTTTATCATCAGTGAAATTCCTCTTGCCGTCACGCAGTCAATTGAAGGATTGCAACGAGTTAAAAAAATTATCGGCGCTATGAAGTCATTTTCTCACTCAAATCAAGGCGAAATGAGTCGAGTCAATATTGTTGAGGCTATTGAATCGACAATCATTATTTCACGAAGTGAATGGCGATATATCGCAGAGCTCAAAACACAATATGCAGAAGAGTTACCTTATATAAAATGCCTGCGTGATGAATTTAATCAAGTGATATTGAATTTCATTGTTAATGCTGCACATGCAATAGAAGAAAAATACTCAAACGATAGTGCCGAATTAGGTCAAATCTATATTGAAGTCTCGTCGGAAGACGACTCAATTACGATAATTATAAAAGACGACGGTATTGGGATGAGTAGTGATGTCAAAGAAAAAATATTTTCACCATTTTACACCACAAAAGGAGTTGGCAAGGGAACTGGACAAGGCTTGAGTCTAGCTTATTCAGTTATTGTCGAGAAGCACAAAGGCTCTATTACTGTAACCAGTGAACCAATGATGGGAACAACGTTTAATATCATGTTACCAGTATCCTGATTAAATTTTATTAAAGGGAACAAACATATGAAAGTGCTATTTGTTGATGATGATGAGTTTGTCTTAAATGGAATTAAGCGCGCGCTATTTAAGATGGGATGGCAGACTAAGTTTGCGACGAGTGGTGAGCGTGCGTTAGTTATCTTAAGTGAGTTTTCTGCCGATTTTATCGTGTCTGACGCGCGTATGCCTGGAATGAACGGTGTTGAATTACTAAAACAGGCGAGTGCAACTTATCCATCGACAGTTAGAATTATTCTTTCTGGACACGCAGACTCAGATATGAGTACGCAAGCAAGTTATGTTGCTCACCAGTGGTTCAATAAGCCTTGTGATACAGAGGTTTTATGCACAGAACTACAGAGGATTTACGATGTAAAATGCAAATTACCCTACGAAAAACTACAACACTCTTTGTCTGGGCTTCGCTCTTTACCTAGTGTGCCACGTACATTCCTTAAAATTAAATCACTGTTAGGTGACGACAGTGTGACAATGAAAGATGTATCTAAACTCATTGGTGAGGATGCCTCTTTGGTGGCTAAAATTTTACAGGTCGCCAATAGCTCATTCTTTGTAACTGGCGCCAAAGTGACAAAGATAGACGATGCTATTATCCGACTAGGAGTTGATGTTGTTTGTAATATTGTTGCTGTTGCTGAGATTTATGCAAATGTTGATGATGGGCCAGCTGGGTACTTTGAGGAAATACTTGATCGAGCATTAAAAACGGCACGCTTAGCATCATTGATTGCAGATAAGTCTGAACAGGATGTCGCCATGCTGGCTGGAATTTTACATAACCTAGGAGAGTTAGTTCTTTGCCAAATTGCTCCCCAAAATACTGAAAAATATTTACAAGAGCGGGTGTTAGGGGCTGACAATTTAACATTAGAGAAGCAGCTATTCGGTGTCGATAGCATTCAAATTACAAGCTTCTTATTACATCTGTGGCACTTTCCATATTCCCTCATTGAATGCATAACGCTTCAGCATGATGTAAACAAATTAGTAACGATGGACTTGGGTAGCGCTGTTTCTGTTTACCTAGCGAGAATGACTATTAATAAACTTGAAATTGCTCCTGAGATTATTGATAAGTTTGACATTAGTGAACAGATTGATAAATGGCGTGACATGGAGGGAGATTAAGGTGAAAGATTTTAATATATTGTTAGTTGACGATGAGATTAATATTCTAAATTCGTATCGACGTACGTTGCGTAATGAGTTTACTTTTGACATTGCACAGAGTGGTGATGAAGCGCTGTCCCATATTGCGTCTGGGAAAAAATACGCTGTTGTTGTCACCGATATGCAAATGCCCAATATGAATGGCTTAGAGTTATTGCAAAAGATTAGTCGTGTATCTCCTGACACAATTCGCATCATGCTCACAGGTAATTCGGATCAAGCTACTGCGGTTAATGCCGTGAATATTGGTGATGTTTTTCGATTCATAACTAAACCCTGCGACACAAAGATGCTGATCACAACCATTAAGGCTGGTATCAAACAGTACAACTTAGTGATGGCAGAAAAAGTACTGCTTAATCGAACATTAAAGGGAGTTATCAATGTACTCACTGAAGTGCTAGCCCTAGTTAATCCTGATGCATTAAAAAATAGTACTAAGATGATCGAATACATGCGCAGCTTGGCCAGAGCTCTAAAAGTACCAGATACATGGGCGTTTGAACCAATGATTCAACTCTCACAACTCGGCTGTGTTATTTTTCCGCAAGAAACGATAAAAAGTATGGAAAATGGTGAGGAAATTTCAGAAGAAGAAAGGCAACTATTTGCTCAACATCCTTGTTTAGCGTCAGATCTCATTCGGCAGATACCTCGCATGGAGAAAATTTCAGAAACTATTTTATATCAAGAAAAGTGCTTCAATGGGGCTGGTGTACCTCTTGACAACGTGTGTGGTAAAGATATTCCGCTGGGTGCAAGAATGCTAAAAATAGTTATCGATTTTATTCGTTTTGAGAAACGAGAGGCATCAAAACAAGCTGCATTTTCTAGACTGGAAAGCCAACAAGAATTCTATGACCCCCAAATTCTATCTGTTTTTAAAAGTACGCTAAATATATCTGAAGATAAGCAAAAGCCGAAAAGCACCGATAGTGAGAATAAGGAGTTTATTAAGTTGGCTGATCTAAGAGAAGAAATGATTATTGAAACGAATATTTTTACCAAACGTGAGCAATTGGTGGCGAGCCAAGGAC
>MPDF01000135.1 GCA_001874365.1 Gammaproteobacteria bacterium MedPE
ATCGCTTTAAATAGTCAATTGCGTGAAACAAAAATCATGGATGATTTTTGAGTATTTTCCGCAGGGATGCGGATTAAATACGGTTTCGATAAAGCAATTTATTATTTAAAATCCGGCGATAAATTTTCGGGTCGCCTTTCTTTTGGTTACTTTTGTTGTAAATTTCGTCCTGAAATTTATCGCTTTGCGACCAGCTAAAGCTGTCCTAGAATATTCCAGATATTCTAGTGGCGAAGCACAAATTAATCTGGAATTAATTTGAATTGTCGAGATAAGCCCGCAGGGTGTAATACATGGATGTATTTCATCAAGAAAAGTAACTGGTGCGCAGGTGCGAAAATAAAGAGATAGAACCACTAAATAGCGCATCATATTACCCACTTTACATAACTGTTAATGCCAAAATAAGCCGAAGCGACAACCCTTTGGGAGAAAAAATGAAATACAACGATCTGCGTGACTTCATAACGCAGCTAGAAAAACTAGGACAATTAAAACGCATTACGGCAGAAATTGATCCTTATTTAGAAATGACCGAAATTGGCGACCGCACATTACGCGCTAAAGGCCCTGCATTGTTGTTTGAGAATGTAAAAGGCCACACGACGCCAGTACTCGCTAATTTGTTTGGTACACCAGAGCGTGTAGCACTCGCCATGGGACAAACATCAACTGAATCGCTGCGTGACGTTGGCGAGTTAATGGCGAAGCTTAAAGAGCCTGAGCCTCCCAAAGGGTTGAAAGACGCTTGGGCTCAATTACCGATGTATAAGCAAGTGCTTAACATGCCGACAAAACGTCTTAAAAAGGCACCTTGCCAAGATTTTGTAATGGAAGGTGATGACGTTGATCTGACTAAACTCCCTATCCAGCATTGTTGGCCTGGTGATGTGGCTCCATTGGTGACTTGGGGATTAACTATCACCCGTGGTCCACATAAAGAGCGTCAAAATTTAGGTATCTATCGTCAGCAATTATTGGCTAAGAATAAACTGATTATGCGTTGGTTATCTCATCGCGGCGGCGCGTTGGATTATCAAGAATTTCAACAAACGAACCCCGGTGAACGTTATCCTGTGTCTGTTGCGTTAGGTGCTGATCCTGCAACCATTATTGGCGCGGTTACGCCAGTGCCAGATACGCTGTCTGAATATGCTTTTGCCGGTTTATTACGGGGCAGTCGCAGTGAAGTGGTTAAGTGTTTAAGCAATGACTTAGAAGTGCCTGCGAGCGCTGAATATGTGCTTGAAGGTTACTTAGAGCCCGGAGAAATGGCGCCAGAAGGCCCTTATGGCGATCACACGGGTTATTACAATGAAGTAGAAGAGTTTCCTGTATTTACAGTAACCCATATTACTCATCGTAAAGATCCTATTTATCACAGTACTTACACAGGCCGTCCACCTGATGAGCCAGCTATTTTAGGCGTTGCCCTCAACGAAGTATTTGTACCGATTTTAAAAAAACAATTTCCTGAAATTGTTGATTTTTATTTACCACCAGAAGGCTGTTCGTATCGCATGGCGGTAGTAACGATTAAAAAGCAATACCCTGGTCATGCAAAACGCGTGATGATGGGAGTATGGTCTTTCTTACGTCAATTCATGTACACCAAGTTTGTCATTGTGTGTGACGATGACATTAATGCCCGTAGTTGGGATGATGTTATTTGGGCTATTACCACTCGTATGGATCCAGCACGTGACACAACGATGATTGAACACACCCCTATCGATTATCTCGATTTTGCGTCACCAGTCGCTGGGTTAGGTTCAAAAATGGGCCTCGATGCCACCAACAAATGGCAAGGTGAAACGGATCGCGAATGGGGTGAGCCAATCGTAATGACCCAAGCAGTTAAAGATCGCGTTGACGAACTTTGGGATGATTTAGCAATATTTCCTAGAGAAAAGTAGATAAAACCGTCGATTACTTGGTTGGGCGAGTTCTAAAAATCGCCCAACTACGTTATTCTTAGCACATCTTATGCACTCATTTATTCCCAAGGTCACTTTAATGTCAGAAATCAACTGTCAGGTTGTTAAGCTAGAAGCGTTTAACGAAAGCGTATTCCACGTCGTATTACGTCCTGCCCAGCCATTCACTTACGAAGCCGGTCAATATTTAATGGTAAAAATGTCTGACGATGACAAACGCCCATTTTCAATTGCTAGTTCTCCAAGCGACGGTGAGTTAATTGAGTTACACATTGGCGCGTCTGAGTTACAAAGCTATCCTATGCAAGTCATTGACCGCATGAAAGAAACAGGTGAGATTACGATTCTTGCACCACATGGCGAAGCGCAGCTAGATAACAGTAATCAGCGCCCTATTCTGTTAGTCGCTGGCGGAACAGGCTTTAGCTACGTTCGTTCAATTGTTCGCGAATTAATGGCGACAAACGATCAACGCGATGTAACAGTTTACTGGGGCTGCCAAGCGGTTGAACACATGTATTTATTCAACGAAATGCAAGCGCTTGCTCACGCTCACGACACATTGACCTTCGTGCCTGTGGTAGAAAAAAACCCAGAAAACTGGCTTGGCGGCACAGGTCAGGTGCATAAAGCGGTAATGAACGATATTGGTGATTTAAGCCCTTACGAAATTTACGCTGCTGGCCGCTTTGAAATGGTTGGCGTGGTACGCGATGCATTTTTAACGCAAGGCATGGCGATTGAAAACATGCACGGTGATGCACTGCCTTACTTGAAGTAATCTTATTAAGGGTAAAGAACATGAAACAGCGTTATCAAAGCTTTAATGAATTTTACCCTTTTTATTTATCGCAACATCAACACCCTATTTGCCGCCATCTTCACTTTATTGGCAGCGCCTTAATACTCGTTGTTTTAGCCTACACATTATATAGTCAGCAATTTATGTGGCTGATAAGCCTGCCTATTATTGGTTATGGTTTCGCGTGGATTGGCCACTTCATTTTTGAAAAAAATAGACCAGCCACTTTCACTTATCCGTTGTGGAGTTTGATGGGTGATTGGAAAATGTTTTGGCAAATACTTACCCGCCAACTTTAGTTATTATTGAATATGTCTGAATTAACCTATTATCTATTGGATGTGTTCACTGCCCACAAGTACGGCGGAAATCAGCTCGCTGTTTTTATTGATTTTGAAAACAAAGCCTCACCTGAGCAAATGTTAAAGATAGCAAGGGAGCTCAATTTTCCTGAAATCACCTTCATAAAAACAAACACTAATGATGAATTGTTTGACGTTAGAATTTTCACACCAGAATATGAAATACCTTTTGCTGGGCATCCGCTATTAGGCACAGCATTTGTTATCTCAAAATACCTATTGCCAGCGCCTAAAGAGCAGATAGCTCTGAAATTAGCTCATGCAACTATTAACATTGAATTAAGTGCCGTCAACGATGTCGATAATAGCCTTTTTACGATGACACAGTCGGCTCCTCAGTTCTTAGCAACCTATAGCCATCAAGAAATCATCGATGGATTAGGCATTGAATCAGCAACCCTCGATATTCAAAGACCGATAGAAGAGATCACGACAGGGTTACCCTATATTATTATCCCAGTAACCAGTTTAGCCACACTAAATAGTATCAAGCTAAGCGCTCAGACCGTCATAAAGTTTTTAACAAAGATCAATCGATATAAAACCAATAGTGCCACAGGATTAACAACGTCATTATTCTTTATAACGCCAGAAACCGTTGAGAAGACTAGTGATTACAGCAGTCGAATGTTTTGTATTGAAGATGAAAATCTAGTTGAAGATGCCGCAACAGGCAGTGCAAATGGTTGTTTTCTTGCTTATTTGCTAACACATGATGCGCACAACATCTCAGCAATTGTTGAGCAAGGATTTCAGATGAAACGAAAATCATATATTCATTTAGACGGTATGGTCAAAAACAACCAATACCGCCTAAGAGTGGGTGGACAAGCCGTTTGCTTAAGTAAAGGTCGATGGGGAGTTGAGCTCGCCGCGGCGATAAAGCAACGTGTAATCAATGGCTAAACTCAGTGAACGCGTAGTAATAAAACAAAAGAACGCTAACCATAAACCATGATTTTGCCACTGCTGCGCACTAAACCACACACCGAAGAATACCGCGCAAGATAACAACATGGAGTCACGCATTTGTTTACTGCGTGTTAATCCCACATAAACACCATCCATCAAGAATGTCAGCCAACCAATTGCACAAATAGCAATAAGCCATGGTAGATATTCACGCGCGTATTCTCTCACCGGTGTTAAATCAGTTAATAAGGCAACCCAAGCGTTACCTAAGAAAAACAGAACTAACGCAAATAAACCACCTACGATAGCGCTCCACAGCCCACTAATCATCACAATTTGATGTAAACGTTGGCCATTTTTCTGGCCTTTTGCTTCACCGACTAAAGATTCAGCGGCATAAGCAAAACCATCTAAACCGTAGGACGCAAATAGAAATAGATTAAGTAAAATTGCATTAGCAGCGACAGTCACATCGCCAAGTGCTGCACCTGTGATAGTAACGAAACCTAAACATGCTTGCAGTGCTAAAGAACGAATAAAGATGTCTTTATTAAGACTCAATAGTTTGCTAAAAAACATCCGTTTAGGACGAATAAGCTCCCGCCAATTAACTTGCTTAATTTGCGGTAAAAGCACAACAACTAGCATCGATAAACCGCAATAATCTGCGATAACTGATGCAGTAGCAGCACCAGCGACTCCCCAATCTAGATACACCACTAAGAAAATATCCAACGCAATATTTATGACGTTAATGACAAATAGCTGATAAACCACCCACTTAACTTGCTGCCTAGCAACAAAATAGCCCAATACGACAAGGTTTAGTAATGCTGCTGGTGCCGAAAATATTCGAATGTCAAAGTACACTTTGGCATATTGGGCAACTTCATCACTGGCTTCCATAGCGCCTAAGATACCGTTAATTAGCGGTGTTTTAGCAATAAGTAATAAGCCTGCAATCCCCAATGCCAACATGCTCGAATGAAAAAAGTACTGCCATACTTTATCAACATCTTTTGCGCCAGCGGCTTGTGCTATGACGCCAGTGGTCGACATGCGCAAAAAACCAGAAAGCCAAAAAAGAATGCTAATAATCATACTGCCGACAGCAATTCCGCCCAGGTAATAAGGATGCTCAAGATGACCGATAACAGCAGTATCCACCATGCCTAACAACGGTGTCGTGATATTTGACAGGATCATTGGCAGCGCTAAAAGCAATAACTTGCGCTGTGTGTCAATGGAGGCGACAATGCTCATTAGAATTAACCTTAGGAAGTTGATATGCGTTTTAAGCAGTTTTTGATTGTTGTGTTATTAAGTTTGCTCGGCTCTTTAAATGCCAAAGCCGTGAGTATTTTGCAATATCATCATGTCAGTGATGACACCCCTGCTTCTACTTCAATCTCTGTGGAGCAGTTTACACTGCATATGAATTATTTAAAGCAACAAAACTATAAAGTGTTGCCACTTAACGAGATTATTAACGGTTTAAAAAAAGGCGAAAAGTTTGACGCTAAAACGGTTGCTATCACATTTGATGATGGTTACCTCAATGTGTTAACCAATGCTGATCCCATTTTAAAGGCCAACGAATTTCCCTATTCAATTTTTATCGCGCCACAAGAGATCAATCAAGGTCGAAGCAATATGCTCACTTGGCCACAACTGAAATTGTTATCAGAACAAGGTGTATTGATTCTTAATCATAGCCTGAAGCATGATCACCTTAATCGTCAGTTAGAAAACGAAGATATCGACGCATGGAAGGCCCGGATCAGTGAAGATATTACATCGGCACAAGGCATCATTAATGAACAGCTAGGCCCACAACTTAAATACCTTGCTTATCCCTATGGCGAGTATAATACGGCACTATTAACGTTGGTGAAATCACTCGACTTTGTGGCCTTTGGCCAACATTCAGGAGCTTTATCAAAAAAATCCAATTGGCAGGCGCTACCCCGTTTTCCAGCGTCGGGCCGTTACGCTAATCTAAAAACACTCAAGGTTAAGCTTCAAACAATGGCTATGCCAATCAAGAAATTAGCGAATGATAACCCACAGTTAGATCAACATACTCAAGGCAACCCTAAACGGCCAGAGCTCGTCGTAACTTTAGACTTATCTGACATCTATAAACCGACTTTAGCCTGTTATATTTTGGGAGAGAAAGTCGATGTCACGTGGCTAGACAAGTCTTCATTTAGCGTTGCGTCGAACGTTGATTTACCAGCAGGTCGATCGCGATATAACTGTACCGCACAAAGCCGCACTAAATCAGGCTATTATTGGTTTTCTCAACCTTGGATGAACCGTAACGAAGACGGAACTTGGCCACAGGGGTAATGATGTATTTAATAGGACAAGTTAATAATCTTAGAATGGCGCAGGCGTTTATCGATTATGCCAATGGATTGGGGGCTACCTGTCAATTAAAAGAAATTGAGAATGGCTGCGAGATTTGGCTAGTTAACGGTGAGAAAAGGCAATTAACTGAAAAGGAATTTGAAGAGTTTATTCATTCACCTAATCAAGGAAAGTACATTGCAGCTTCGTGGCAAACACCTAATCAACAGATCGAAGCGAGTAACGATTTGACCCGCAATCCAAATCAAGAGCTTTTGGCGATTATCATTAGTAAAAGTAGTATTTTTGTTACTATTATCTTTGCATTGTGCTGGATTGTTTTTATTTTTGGTGGCCAAGGGCAAGGCAACCTATCCAATTTTCTATTTTTTACCCCCTTCAACCAGCCATTTGATATGGCACAGCCATGGCGTGTTGTCACGCCTGCATTGATCCACTTTTCCATGCTGCACATCACAATGAATTTAATAATGTGGTGGCATTTTGGTGGCCTCATTGAAATAAAGCAATCAACTCGGCGTCTTATAACGTTGTTTTTTTTCGCAGCTATCATCTCTAATACTGCGCAATACTTGGTTTCAAGCGCTAATTTCGGTGGTATGTCTGGTGTCGTTTACGCATTATTTGGCTATGTTTGGATTTACACTAAGTATAAACCTAATGAAGGCATCACAATGGCGCCAGCGCTCTTTGGGGTGTCTCTTTTTTGGATGGCGGCAGGTTTCTTCGAGTTACTACCAATGAATATTGCTAACACCGCGCATTTGACGGGATTATTAAGTGGACTTGTGTTTGGGTATGTTTGTGCTAAAAAATAAAGCCCCTGTAAATTGGGGCCTATATAGGTGTTGTTTATGGCGCTACTAATTATAAATATACTTAGTAAATAACAAGCTTACCGCAAGTTCTTGGCCTGTCTCTTCTTTAAGAAGCGCATTTATAGCATCTAAACAAATTTCACGAATTTCTTTTTTACCAGCTGGAGATTTAATTTTCTCTTCAGTTTGTTCACCTAGAATCTCTACAACTTTAGCTCGTAATAACGGTGCATGATGTTCAATGATCGCAACGTGATCAGGACTTTTAACCATAAGTTCTAGAGTAATTCTAATAAATCCAAGTTTGTTGCCTTCGCTGAGATAGTTAGTTGTGATATCAGGCTCAAAACCAAAATAAGCATAACTGTCCACAGGTGCGTCATCTTCAGCATTTACTAATTGGCTAGTTGCCATAGCTAAAGTTAATATTACGCTTAATAGGACTTTTTTTAACACGATCCACTCCCCAAAACTTTTCTCAAAAATATTCATACATTGTTACTGACTGTTTATGGTAAAGCCAAGTACCATTTTTAGCAATTAATTCGCCGCTTTAGCATGATTTTTCATGCGCGCTGACGCATAATAAAGCCATTGTTTTTAGACAGCTAGTTTAACGTGACTTCAAATTCGCAATCACCGTCAAAATCTCGTGCCAAGATAGTGCCTAATTATCATTCAATTACTATGCCATTTAAACAAGGTTTCACCGCTCATTGGTTGGATGGACAATGTGATTCGGTACCACAATTGCGAGAGCCT
>MPDF01000136.1 GCA_001874365.1 Gammaproteobacteria bacterium MedPE
ACACAAATAACAAACATAAGCCATATAAAAACAACAATTAGAGACAAAACAACCAATTAACAACAACTTAAATTAACAAATAAAAAATAAAGCCCATAAAAAACAACAAAAACCTCTACAAACCCATAAAAATAGACACTGACGACCATAAAATAAATCCACTTCGGCTATTGAGCTTTTAACGAAGTTAAACAAACATATCGTTACACAAATAACTAATGATTTTTAATTATTTTTCATTTAATCTTCAGTGTAAATTACTGTTATTTAAATCAAAAAAATAACTGCCTAATTGGTGTAATAAAATTACCTTCTAAGTGTCATTGATTTTAACTTGGCATATGTTATTACTAGATAACAATTGATTACATTTCCGTCATTCCGATGAGACACAATTTATCAATTTCCGAAAAGAGAGTCATCTTTCGGTTGTATTACACAAAGTCAAAATGTAGAAAATCACGCCAAAAATAGTTGGTGAAAGTAAGGAAAAACTAATGATTATCTCTAGAAAAACTGTGAAAAATGTTGCACTAAGTTTAGTTACCGTTGCTGTATTAACAGCGTGTCATTCAGGTAAAAAAGCACGAACGGCCCCACCACCCCCAACACCAACACCGACACCGACAGAATTAGGCATCAAAGTTGCTGATGGCTATTTAAAAGGCGCATTCGTTTATTTAGATGTCAATAAAAACTCGATATTTGATACTGGTGAGCCTTCAGGTGAAACTGGAGATGGCGGTGTTGTGACATTAGATACCACAGGAATAGAAAACCCAGATACTTATCCTTTAATCGCGATTGCAACTGTCGCAAAAACGATTGATGAAGATACAAATGCTGCTGTTGCTAAAGATTTTTCATTAAGTACACCAGCTGGTAACACAGTAATTAACCCGATTACAACGCTAATTCAATCCGAAATCACAGCCGCCCAAGCCGCTGGTAGCACGTTAACTATTGCTGAAGCAATCGCTAATGTAGCAGCTAGCCTAGGCTTGACAGATGCGACTGAAGCGCAAATGTTAGGTGATTATTTAGTTGATAAATCAACAAATTCATTTAACCAACAAATCCACGCTATTGCTCGTAGCGTCGTGCAGTTACTGCCAGCTGATGCTAGTGGAATAGCAGACGCGCTCAGCGATCAAGACGCCGTACTAACAGCAATTGCACAAGCAATTTCAGACGCCATCGCGGCAGGTGGGAATCCAGACACCATTACAATTGTCGTAAAAGATGACGGCGAGGTTGAAACTAAGATACCAGCAGTAGACGATGCTAAAGCATTTGTTGCAGATGTCCGTGACTGGGGAACCACAATTGCCGATGGTTTCGATGCGCCAGCTAATGCTTTTGCTGACAAAGCAGATGCCGCAGAAGTGCTAATTGATGCTCAAGTAGATTCGCTGATGGACCTAGGCGGCGAAGTACTTATGGTCGTTGAAAATGCTATCGAAGAAGATCAATTGGAAGAGCTTGCTCTAGCTGACTTCGCCGGAGCAGCTGCAGGCGGTACAGTGACTGTGTCTGACATTGTGGAAACTGATACCATGATGAAAGGTATGGTTGAGCTAGACCTTACCTTTGGCGAGCAAACCGTTAAAATGATGGTCGATATTAACGCAGGGCCTGTTTCCGAATCAACTAAATCGGACGGTATCCTAATGTTTAGCGCCACGCTAGCTAATGCAGATGCATCACTTGAACTGAAAGACGGTAAATTCGAAGTTAAAGGCTTGCAACTTGCAGATGGTGACACTGAAGAAAGCTTTAAAGATGCAACCGTAGAGCTAAATGCCATGTTAAAAGCTAGCAGCCTAAAAACAGACACCGGTATGTTTACAGGTAACGTTGGTGCCGCAGGCAAATGGATGGAATTAGAAGGTGAAACTGACGGTGTCTTGATCCCCTCTTCTTTATCATTTGGTGGATCATTCGGTAGCGGCGATGAAAAATTTGATGCGTCACTAGTTATTACCTCTACAGGCGATTACGACGTTGCTGCAAATGGCGATGTAAATGAAACAACTGATAACTGGGTTGATGCAACAGCAATGCTAACAGTTGAAGTAGATATGGATGACTTTGCAGGTGCACATGCAGAAATAAAAATTGTCCGTACATCATTAGATGATGGAACAATCAGCATCATGTTGAAAGATAGTGATGACGGCCGTAAAGTGCTGCTATCCGGAAAGACTGATGATGAAACCGGTCAACTTAAAGCAACGAACTCTGACGGTAGTATCATCGTTGCGATTAAAACTGAAGGTGTAGAAGATGGTGACGAAGTAGGCCAAGTAACTATTGGTGCTAAAGTGGTCGGAACTATAACGCTAGTCGGTAATGTTCATAAAATTACATACATTGACGGCAGTTTTGAAACTTTATTCTAAATTACATTTAATGCCGTAAACTCAAAACCAGCGCCTTTGGTGCTGGTTTTTATTTTTCACCGAAAGAAATTAGTGGTATGCAAAACAAAATAAAATATTCTTACGTGAGCATTATTTTGCTTTCATTATCAAACAATGTGTTAGCTGATAATAGTGACTGGCGCTTTGAAACATCCTTTTCTAGTTACAGTAATAGTGAAGTTGTTTCAATAAAATCAATCGCTGACGATTCATGGAAAGGCGATTATAACGACGCTGATTCACTGTTTACAACGAACAGAGCAGATATGGGCGTTGGCTATGGTAATTGGCTAGTTGGCGGTGCGATGCGTTATGACTACTTTGGTCATTTCAGTAAAGATACTGGGCGTTTCTTCTTCCTTGATAAAAATAATCTGTCACAACCTGATAATACCGATCTAGATATACTATTGGATGTTGAACATACATTCGCTAGCGGTCCGTTTATTCAATATAACAATTCCTATAAGTCATTAGATTACAGTGTAAGGTTAAACTACTGGCAGAGCGATCAAGTATTATCAGGCCGAGTTTCAGGCCAGATAAATACGATGACGAATGAAAATTTCGTCGGCCAGCTAGATTTTGATTATTACTATGAAGAAGACACTATTTTTGACCGAGAAACACCAGATACGATGTATGGTGACGGTTATAGTTTTGATATTGAGCTTCACTGGCAAGCCTTACCAGATCTCAATATCGCTTTAGATATTAAAGATATTGGTTACGCCCTCAATTGGGATCGTGTTTACCATACCCAAGCAACATTAATTCGAGGGGAAGGTAAAAAGAACAATGAAGCAAGTTTAAGTGGTATTGAGAATGATCTTGATTATAAGCAGCGCTTTAAAGAGCAGATCTACCTTCAAGTGGATTACCAAACGACTTACGGTAAGGTACTCGCGGGCAACGATTATATTAACAGTACCCACCATTGGTATGCTGGATTTAAAATACCACTTTGGGGAGATCTTGCAGATGCGTCCATTAGTGTTTACCCAGAAACTAAAGCGATAAAGGTTGGTATAGAAGGTAAAATGATTGGCGTTAATCTCGGCCTTAATAAGTCACAATTAAACGATGCTAATACTCTTATATTAAACATGTATTTTAAATACTAGTTGTTTAATTTACAGCCAATTAAAAAGCGAGTATTTCACAGGAAATACTCGCTTTATTTTTAGATCACTAACAAGCGATTAATTAAAACTTGTAACGTGCAGTAAAGCTTACACGACGTGGTGTTTGATAATTAATTGGCGCTTGGAAGTTAGGGTTCGGTGTTGCAGCAGTCCCTGAACCTGATTCAGCTGTTTCAACAAACTCTGTAACTTCTTGGAAGTTTAAGATGTTACGAACATCAATTTTCAGGCTTAAGCCTTCAATTGAAGCAGGTTTGTAGCTTAAACCAACATCTAAGTTCTTAGTCCAAGGTGTACGACCTTCGTCGCCACGTTGAGTCAATTCGCCATTACAGTAGTACGACGATGCACCGTAACCTGAAAGGTTATCGTAATCTACGCCTAACTCATCTTTTAGTGCGTCTAAAGGTACGAAACCTTGACAGCTCATAGGACGGCCAGATGAAATTGTCATGTTTGCAGAAATAGACACCTCATCGTTTAACTTGTAGGCACCAAACACTTTTAATGTATGACGACGGTCATTAGGTAAAGGACCGTAAGCACCGTGCTGAAATAACGCGTTATCGATATCTTGTGTTAAACCAGCATCTTCTTGCTCATTTGTAGAGTTAACGTAACCTTCTGAGTTACCTTCACTCTTAGCAAGTGTGTAAGACGCTTTCATGTACCAATCATCGTTCATTGGACGTTCTGCGGTTAACTCTAACGCTTTATATTTACGCTTGTACACGTCAAGACCAAAGTATTCTTTTGGCACAACAGTCGTCGTGTACGTACCGTTATTTTCTAAATCCATTGCCAGTGATACGTCACGGCCTGGGTTCATTAAGAAACAATCTGCTAGTGTATGGTAATCAAAGTTGTCATAACCTTTGTCTTTAGCAAAGTTGATGAATGGTTGGAAAGAACAGTAATCATCCATGCCATCTTTAACTTCACGGTAGATAACTTTAGCGCCAACAGTCCAATCTTCAAGCTCTTGTTGGTAGCCTAAAATTAACTCATCTTGATACATTGGGTTAAGATCAGTGACCGCAACAGTACGTGAATCCGGCGCATCTTTTGAACCACTTAATAATGTGTCGCCTAATTGTGCGCCTAACTTATCTGGAGCAGAAGTTGTTGGGTTTTCATCTGCGCTATCTACCAAGAAGTATTCTTCTAGAGAATATTCGATACCAGAAGCACGAATGTTAGTATTTGATGCAACAGGAATGTAGTAACGCCCTAACGTACCATACAGTTTATGAGTGCCTTCACCGCCCATATCCCACGCGAACCCTAAACGAGGAGCAACTTGGTTAGATGCTTCAACGAATACATCGCCTTGACTGTTGCTGTTTTTAAAACCTTCAGAGCGAAGCCCTAAGTAAACCATCCACTCATCGTTTACTTGCCAGTTGTCTTCAATGTAGAACGCTGTATTTTCTACTTCAAAACTACCAGAAACAGTATTGCTTTGTCTGTGACGAATATAATCTTGACCTTCAGGAACAACGACACCGTTTACAGTTTTGCCTGAACCAGAATGCCAGCGCCAGTAATCGCCACCAGAGAATTCAGTACCGCGACGTGTTGACGTGAATTTCTCATGATCGTAACCAATTTTTATGGTGTGATCATCCATCGCGTATTCAACACTAAAACGAACCGACTCACGAACATCTTCATCAGGTGCGAAGTTTGGATCTGGACGGCTAGTTTGAGACTGAGCAATGCCCCAACAACCGATACGTTGTGAACTTGTTGGTGTTTCACGACGATCGTACACTAACGGACATTCAGCGCCAGGGCCAATATCTGGGTTACGTGCTGATAGCGTGTTATTCATTTCACCCCATAACAAGCTCGCTGTTAAATCATCAGTGATAAATCCAGTGTAATTAACGATAGAAACGTCACCACCAGATGTAATTTCGTATGACTCACCAGCGTCTCCATGCGCACTGCCGTAACGAACACCGTCAGTATAAGTGTATGGCGTGTATTCGTTGTCTTTCTCATTGTTGATATGAGTAACTTCTAGCAAATGATTGTCGTTGATATGCCAATCAAGTTTTACTAAATACATTGGTGAATTATTTTTGCGAACTCGGCTTGTTTGGCTACCAAACGTTTCTACTTCATCTTTAGTTCCTTCAAATAAACCAAAGAAGAATAATTCATCTTGAATAACAGGGCCCGAAACGTAAGCGTTGTAAGACATGTAGTCATAGCTGTCTGCAGAACGGTATTGAATATAACGATCTTTGTAACCTTGCTCTGGATCTTGAGATAACGCGTCTTTACTATCTTCACGGAAGGCTGAAGGCGTCATGTAAATTGCGCCGCCGCCAGACCATTCGTTCGTACCACGTTTAGTTACTAGGTTAACAACACCACCAAGTGAACGACCGTATTCGGCACCGTAACCGCCTGTTTTAACTTGTTGCTGTGCAACAGCATCATATGGCAGTGCAGCAAAAGAGGTAAAGTTACGAATATTAGTAACGTCGAAACCGTTAATGAAATAACCGTTTTCAGCAACTGACGAACCGCCGAAAGACGCTAGGTTACCGAAACCAGAGTCACCAGAAGTAGCACCAGGCGCTAAAAGCGCAACACTTGTTAGATCACGTGCAACAGGTAGTAATTCAATTTGCTCTGCGGTAAATACAGACGTTGATTCAGCTGATGAAGTATCAATTGTTGCGAGTTGACGACCAACAATTTCAATTGCTTCAACGTTAGTAAAATCAACTGAACTACCCGTTCCAATAGTTACTGTTACATTGTTAGTGCGGCTACCGTTTGTCACTGTGTAGTTACCAGTCGGTAATTTAGGAAAGTTAAAACGTCCACTGTCACTTACGGTTACTGAACGAGAAAAACCCGTTGCAGGGTTTTTAATAGTGACTGTTTTGCCTTCCATCGCGCGGCCGTAGATAGAACCACTTGAGTTATCTGCAAATGCAGGCATTGCCATGCCTAACGAAACAGTAACAGCCATTGCTGTTAACGAACGCTTAAATACATTAGAGTTCATACTTCTCTCTCTGTTGATATAGTTATTGTAGTTAGAAACAGCTATGACTATTTCCCGGCGGGAAAGCTATCACCACAAAATCACGACTGCAATACAGCGAATTTAACACCGTGACAACATAAAACATCGAAATAACAGAAAAACAGAGGCTTAGTTTTCAACATCAAATTAACATGCAATTTAAGTGACTATAAATGCAACAAAACAAAATCTAACCGAACAAAAACAGCACAAAACAATAATTTAACCTATTAAACACAAATAAAACGTTCAGCACACAAGCCTAACAAGAGCACCATTATGGCAACGTTTTATACAAAAAAAGGCAAATAAAATTACATTATTCGCCTTCTATTAACAGATCAGGATGTGCCAAATGTGCAGCTGCCATACTGAATAGGTACTCATATATTTAAGCGATAAATTGATGAAGTTTTGTAAATTATTCACGCGTCTTTACCTCTTTATTTTGAGTAATAGACGATCTTTATTTCAATTATTAATATGAGATTTAGTGAGTTGGCTTGATGATGACTAACTGAAATGAACACCCGTTGCGAATGAGAAAGTATTTATCACTTTGATCATAAGGCACAATCACTAATCAAAATACTAAACAGCATACGTGCATCAAATAGCCAACTAGATTTACGGTACTTTGTAATAAGTGCGATGAATTAAATAGAAACAACAGGGTTGTTCTGTAATGCTATTAAGAAAATCAAATAATACGTCAAAATTCTCGCATAAAAAAAGGAGCCCTAAGGCTCCTCTAACTAATCATAACGAATTAGATTAGCTAACGATTTCTAATAATTCAACATCGAACACTAATGCGCTAAATGGCGCGATTGCACCGCCAGCACCCTGCTCGCCGTACGCTAAGTTATGTGGGATGTGAAGCTTGTATTTAGAACCAACGCTCATTAGTTGTAATGCTTCAGTCCAACCAGCGATAACACCGCCAACAGGGAATTCAGCAGGTTGACCACGATCGTATGAACTGTCAAATACAGTACCGTCGATTAATGTACCGTGGTAATGAACGCGAACAGTCGATTGAGCCGTTGGCTTTTCGCCTTCGCCTTCGCTAACAACTTCAAACTGAAGACCAGAAGCTACTGTAGTAACGCCTTCACGCTTAGCATTTTCTTCTAAGTACTTTTCGCCTTCAGCAGCCATTACTGTTGCTTTTTCAGCAGCAGCAGCTTGCATGCGCTCGTTAATTTCTTTAAACGCTTCGTTTAAGTCATCAACACTTACCTTACTTGCTTCTTTAGCAAATGCGTCAGCAAGACCTTGCTGAACAGCAGAAATATCGATACCGTCAAATGGGTTAGC
>MPDF01000137.1 GCA_001874365.1 Gammaproteobacteria bacterium MedPE
ATTTAGACTCGCTTAATGCGGCAACAAAAGAGCTAAAAGAAAAGCTTGGAGAATATGAAGGGCTCGTTGATATTGCCGACTCTTCAACATCAGGTCGCCAAGAGATAAAACTGAATGTAAAACCTGCCGCAGAAGCGATGGGTATTTCACTGTCAGATCTGGCCCAACAAGTACGCTGGAGTTTCTACGGTTATGAAGCACAACGTATTCTTCGCGGTAAAGAAGAAATTAAAGTAATGATCCGTTATCCGCTTGAAGAGCGCCGTACTATCGGTCAACTTGAGCAAATGCGTATTCGTACCAATACGGGTAAAGAAGTTCCTTTCTCAGCGGTAGCCAATATAGAAATCGGCGAAGGTCTATCTAGCATCGTTCGCGTTGATGGACAACGTTCAGTTAATGTCTCAGCTAATATCAATAAAGACAAAGTTGAGCCTGGGCGTATAATGAAAGAAATTGAAGAGTCTTATATTCCTGAATTACTCAGTCGCTACCCGAGCGTAACATCAAAAGTTGATGGTGAAGCGAAACAACAAGCAGAAGCGCAATGGGACATGCTGCGTGGTGCTTTCTTTGCTTTATTTGCTATTTACGCGTTGATTGCCATTCCACTGCGTTCATATTCACAACCGCTGATCATCATGTCGGTTATTCCATTTGGTATTATCGGCGCTATCTTTGGTCATTTCATCATGGACCTATCGCTAAGTATTATGTCAATGTTTGGCATGGTGGCGTTAATTGGGGTCGTTGTTAATGACTCCCTCGTTATGGTGGACTACGTTAATAAAGCCAGAGAACAAGGCATACGCGTCAAAGATGCAGCAATCAACGGTGGTTGTGCCCGCTTTAGAGCAATCATATTGACGTCTCTAACGACATTCTTTGGACTGGTTCCAATTCTGAGTGAAACCAGCATGCAGGCACAGATACTTATTCCAATGGCAGCCTCAATTGCGTTCGGTATTTTATTTGCTACCGTAATCACCCTTTATTTAATACCAGTACTCTATGTCATAGGCACTGATAT
The DNA here is from genome assembly GCA_001874365.1 of Gammaproteobacteria bacterium MedPE. Taxonomy (GTDB): domain Bacteria; phylum Pseudomonadota; class Gammaproteobacteria; order Enterobacterales; family Psychrobiaceae; genus Psychrobium. The sequence goes on from MPDF01000137.1 coordinate 1,031, forward strand.
TAAGGGGCTTAAACGCGGATTTTTTAATTTGTATCGTACAAAACAGCAAGAAGCCTAATCTCACTTGCGTTCAATCAAAGCCAAACCTGTAAAAGTTTGGCTTTTTTTATGCCCAGCGTTATAGTCATTACATTATTAACTTTGCGGAGTATTTATGTCTTTAGCGCAAGTAAAAACAGCTCACGAACAAGCCCAAATAATTACAGCAGACTGCCCTAGCCAGCCGGGGACCGTCGACGTATTAACACGGTATATCTATGAAAATGGATTTTATATCAATGAGATTCACTCATTTGATGATGTTGATAAACAACGATTTTTCATCCGAATTGAATTTAGGCCACAAGAAAGTGATTGTTTCGATCGAGAGAAATTTATTAGTGAATTCAGTGCAAAAGCGCATCAATTCGACATGAATTGGCAACTGTCAGCTAAAGTAGATAAACCTAAAGTCCTTATTATGGTATCTAAGCATGATCACTGTTTAAACGACCTCCTATATCGCTATCGCACTGGGGATTTGAATATTGAAATTCCTGCTATCATTTCAAATCATCCGGATCTGGAAGAATTAGCTAAGTGGCACAACATTCCTTACTATCATTTACCGATTACCCATGAAACTAAGCCACAGCAAGAGCAAGAAGTATGGCGGTTAATTCAAGAAACAGAAGCTGATTTAGTCGTTCTTGCTCGCTATATGCAAGTACTATCAAGTGAAATGTGCCAAAAGCTGGCAGGTCGCGCCATTAATATTCATCACTCGTTACTACCGGGATTTAAAGGCGCAAAACCTTATTTTCAAGCTTATGACAGAGGCGTAAAATTAGTTGGTGCAACAGCACATTATGTCAGTGATGACTTAGATGAAGGTCCAATCATTACACAAGGTGTCGAACCCGTTGACCACAGCTACTATCCAGCTGACCTAACAGCAAAAGGTCGTGACATTGAGTGTTTAACGCTTGCCAGAGCGGTGCGTTATCATATCGAACATCGTGTATTTTTACACGGCGACAAGACGGTTGTATTTTCTGATTAGTCATAAAAATGCCAGTCACAGGGACTGGCATTTTTCTTTAGATTGCTTTGTTATTGAAGTGTAAGCGCTACTTTAACAGTACCATCTAAACTTGCACTATCAATATAGCCAATCGCATTTGGATTACTTGCCACAAAGGCTTTAATTTCAGCATCAGACGCTAACTCTTTCGGCGGCGTTCCTTTGCCAGAAAATACCAGCTTAGACCAATAGGCTTTTACCTGATTTGAGCTCTTTTTAAGCGCTTTTTTATTAAATTCAGCACGTAATGCATTGCCACTGCTCATGTTAACAGGTGTATATTTCTTCATTTTTCCAAGAAAAATACGCGATACATCATTTTTAGTTAATGCGGCAGCATTTGCATTATTAACAACCACGATAATCTCGGCTTGCACCGAAGAACATACCAAAAGGCTCACTAGCGCAACGACCTTAAACAAATTATTAATCATTATATTCACCCTTTCTAGAATACTGTAACTAACGCTGCTTTAACTAATGTAGCGTCCTGTTGGTTATCTAAATTATCTTCAAATTGTGTTACTTCAAACTTAAACGATGCCACTGGATGGAAGTCCCATTTTAGCCCTGCAGTAACATAACGCTCCTCTCGCTCTTCATTTGCAATAATTCCCTGAGTGGCTGCATAAAGTGGAGCGAGTGCTGCTACATTAGTTGGTACGTTTGCAAGTAAGTTTTCTAACTCGTCATCGTCAGCGCCATAAGTAATATGAATTGAGATGTCATCAAAACGTTTACCAACAGAAATATAATATGAATCATCGTTTGAGAAACCCGTACCTTTTAAATCTAATCGAGTGAACTCACCAATCACAAAAATATCATCATAATCAATTTGAAAACCTAATTCTGCGAACCAAACTTTGTCTTCCTCAGCCTTAAGATCATCAGCAATACTTCCAAACCCTGATGCGGCCCAACCACCAGTCAAACCATCAAGCGCTGCAACAGGAATTGTCATGTCAGCTTGAAAGTAACCGCCTCTAAGGGTTAACCAATCGCGATTTAATGTCCACGAAGCGCCTATTAAGTTCTTAAAATCAGGTTTAACTTCGACTCCTCCTACTGATGCAGGCAGCGTAATTTTATCTTGGTTACGACCGATAACAGCATGGAAAGTACTATCAAACTCACCCAATTGAGATGAATAAATTGACCCTATTCCATCAAAACTATCAAATGCAAGGTTGTAAACTCCCGCCGGTGGTGATATCCAATGATAAGCGTATGACACATCTAAGAAATCTGAATACATGAAAAATGGTGCACGTTGACGACCCGCTAAAATCTTCCAATTATCATTCACTTCATAACCTAAGAACGCCCATTCAAATGACGGAGACCAATCATCGCGTCCACGTGCAATAAGTTGCGCAGTAACGCTAAAGCCATTTTCCAAATTGCTTGATGTTTGGAGAGCAAACAAAGAATCTTGATTAAAATCAAAATCGTTGCTAAAGCCGAGATATTGCTCTTCACTCGATGTTGTCGTTCCAGCTGCGATAGTTGCAAATCCTGAAATATCAATATCAGCGCCATAGCTTGACGTGGCTACTAGCAAGGAAATTCCTGCACAAAACGATTTTAGTGTAGTAGGTTTCATAGTTAGTCCTATTTATTAAGTTATACTTTAAATTGACGCGCAATTGTTTCTAAATCACTGGCGAGATCAGATAGTTGCTCACTAACACTGGCGATTTCAGTAGAAGCGTTTACCGCATCATCAGTGCAAGATTGGATATTGTCGACATGGCTTACCATTAGTTGAGATGTGTTTTGTTGCGCTTCCGTTTCAGAGGCTATCGCACTGTTCATATCAGCAATGGTATTTACGGTTTCGGTGATAACAACAAGACTTTCTCCCGCTATATTTGCACTTTCAACACTGGTATCTACTTTCTTTTTAGACAGCTCCATCATTGCCACACCCGCTTGAGCTGCAGATTGAAGCTGTTCTAACATTAAATTAATTTCTTCTGTTGATTCCTGTGTTCTTGACGCAAGACTACGTACTTCATCGGCAACAACGGCGAATCCACGCCCTTGCTCTCCTGCGCGAGCCGCTTCGATGGCTGCGTTTAATGCAAGTAAATTTGTTTGCTCTGCAATACCTTTAATGACTTCTAGTACCACGTTGACGCGATTAGTGTCCTGCTCTAATTTCAAAATAGTATCTGCGGATTCGTTAATATTGACCGCTAACTCTCTAATATCATCTACAGTGCTTTCTACGACTTCTTTGCCACGTTCAGCTTCAACATTCGCGTTTACAGCCGCTTCGGCGGCACTGGCAGCATTTGAAGTTATCGAAGAGACGCTGTTCGTCATATCAGCAACAGAAAGCTGAGACTTTTCAACGCTATCTTTTTGATTATCAAAAGTTTGCATAGATTGTTGCGATAATTCATTAATCTTCGTTGCCGTATCAGCAAGTGGCAATGCCGTTTGTACTACATCACTAATAACCCCTTGCAATTTTTCAATAAAGTTATTAAACCAATAGACAAGATCACCAAAGTCATCAGTACTGTTGGTTTTCAAGCGTACGGTCAAGTCACCGTTATCTTGTGCAATATTTTTCATTGACTCAATGATATCGCGCAGGTTGTAACGAATAGCGTTGGAAATTGGAATAGCAACAGCAAACAGCAAACCGATTGTGATAACGGCTAAAATCAATCCGATGTTAGACGCTTGCTTTGAAGAGGAAATGACATCTTCTAATGCGTCGTCGAATGCACTACTGCGTTGTTTTTGAAATGTATTTAACTGCTGTTGAAGTGACGTCAAGTCAGCTGTCATCGCTTGGCTTTTAGCGCCAATCTTGGAGAAGTCTGCGCTACCATCAACAAGTTGAGTCGATAAGGTTGCAGCATTTTCATAATATTTATCGAAAGAAATGAGGATGTTTCTCAAGGTATGCATGTTATCACCACTAAGTGGCAAAACCTGTTCAATCTCGTGCTTGAATTTAGAAGAGAGCTCTTGTGCCGTACTGAGTAAATCAGCTTCACCTGTCGTCACCGCACTGCCAAGCGTTTCTTTTATCTTATCGAGCGTTACCAAACTTCGATCAGCAGCTTGTAGCAGTGGAAACTCAACGTCTTTAGCCGTTCCAAGCAATTCTTCAGTCGTATTCATATTAGAAAATGTAACTGCGAGATAACTTAAAAATCCAATAACACCAACGATTGGAATAAGTAGAATTTTAAATTGTACCGATAATGATTTCATTTATTCACCAATATGATTAGTTAAATATTTAATGAGTGATAACGCGCTCCGTGCCTGATTTAGTTTCGCTGTAGAGATACAAAACTTGCTAACTCCTTTACTAGACTAAAGTATAGCCCGCAATTTGTAATTAGTTCTTTAGGTTGAATTTTAATGTGACAAAAATCACTCATTAGACCACTTAACATCTTAAATATGCGGCAGTATGTCTCAAAAATGACTCAGAAGATGCAACATGTCATGAAAATGACACAATTGGGTTGTTAATAATGTTTTTACAAATAACAGAGAATAATAATCAGTAGTAAACGATTCGGAAATTAGATGTCTAAATATTTTAACGATAAGTGAAATCATTGGTAGTCATGTCAGGTCAATAGAGAGAGTTACCAAAATAAATCAGGATTAAATTAATGAAATATACGCTTTATCACATGGGACATTGCCCTTACTGCAAAAAAGTTATAAAACATATCAATAAGTTACAGCTTGATGTTAGTTATAAAGATCTTGATATTCATGAAAAGCTAAGGACAGAATTGAAAAATGGTGGCGGAAAAGTACAGGTGCCGTGCCTGTTGATTGAGAAAAAAGGACAAAGTGCCATATGGATGTATGAGTCACAGGAAATAATTAATTACCTTTCTTAAGGCAATAAAAAACCACAACAAACGTGACCTTGTTGTGGCAAAACTTACACATGCATAGCCCACATAGGCTATGTATTTTTATTTTAATAAATGATTATGACAGGGCCGCTACGGCTTCTTTACATAGCTGGGTGATTTGTTCCCATTCACCAGCTTCAACTAAATCGACTGGCACAATCCAACTGCCGCCGATACAGTCAACGATATCAAGCGCTAAATAGTCGGGCGCATTATTAAGAGAAATACCGCCGGTAGGGCAAATCTTAATCCCTTGGAAAGGTGCTCCTAATGCTTTCAGTGCTTTAACACCACCATTAGCTTCTGCTGGGAAAAACTTAAAATGATCGTAGCCATGAGCTTGAGCAGCCATCAATTCAGATGGACTAGTCACACCAGGAATAAACGAAATAGTACTTTGTTGACCTGCCGCTAATAGTGCTTCAGTGGCACCTGGACTAATTGCAAACTTCGCACCTGCGGCTGCAACATCAGCTAATTGCTGAGTATTAATAACGGTACCAGCCCCGATAAGAGATTCAGGGTACGCTTTTGCAATGTCTTTAATAGCTTGTAAACCACAATCAGTTCGAAGTGTTACTTCCATGACGCTAATACCGCCATCTAATAACGCTTTAGCTAATGGTAGTGCTTGCTCAATTTTAGTAATAACGATAACAGGAACCACAGGACCCGCACTAAATAAATCACTTGGTTGAAGTGTCCATTGATTACTGCTCATTTAAACTTTCCTTTTGCTGAATTTGACCTAAATACACTTGCGCGCCAATAAGCCCCGGCTGCGCTTCTTTTATAAGATGAATTGGCGCTCTCAAAGCATAATCACTAAAGCGTCCCTTACGACTAAATGCTTCTACGAATGCTTTAATATCAATCACATCAATAATGCGAGGCATGATACCTCCGGCAATATAAACACCACCAAATGCGCCGCTCGTTAATACCATGTTGCCAAGGTATTGCGCCAAGGTTTTATAAAATATTTCCATCGTTTCTACGCACAGTGCATCACTTTTTTTAATGTATGCTTGACTGATTTGGCTCGCATCAAACGCCTGTGCATCAATGCCTTCGATAAAGGCTAATGACTGATAAATATTAACGATACCTTGACCTGACAATAACCGCTCAATTGAAACATGTTCAAATTTAGCCATTAAATTTTCAAGCAGCTTTAACTGCCGACGATCTGTCGGCGCAAAGTCACTATGGCCACCTTCACCACTAATGCATTGTAAGAAGCCATTAACTTTAACTAGCTGTGCAACACCTAAACCCGTTCCTGGTCCACAAACAATACGTGGTGCGTCTTCATCAACACGACCTTCATGTAAGGTAACTAATTGCTCACCTTTAAGTGAGGCTAATGACATCGCAATAGCAGTGTAATCATTGATAAAGTGAACCTGATTCAATCCTAATGCATCTTTGACTGACGCTATTGAGAATGACCAACCTAGATTAGTCATCGTAAGCACTTCACCAACGACGGGACCCGCAATGCCAAAACAGGCATCATTAACAGCTAAATCGTACATTTCAATATAGTGTGCAACGACGGATTCTAATGAATCAAACTCAGCACATTTAAAGCACTCAAGTCGTGTAATTTTCTCATCTTTTATCGCAGCTAGGCGGATGTTGGTGCCACCAACATCCGCAATTAAATCAACAACTGACATCTTATCCCTCAGCGAATAAACTACAGGCACCTTGCTCAGCGCCTGATAATTGACTGCGCATAGCGCCAAATAACTCACGTCCCATACCGATGCGGCTCGCGTCTAAATCTGGAGTTGCATTGTCACGACTCGCCAGCTCACCGTCGTCAACTAATAAGGTTAATTGACCCGTGTTCGCATCTAGACGGATCATGTCACCT
>MPDF01000138.1 GCA_001874365.1 Gammaproteobacteria bacterium MedPE
TTTCAGTGTTTTTACCTTCGTTGTAACTATAAGTTGCTGCAACATCGAGTTGATCAGTTGCTTGATAATTTACTGACGCTTCCCAACCCCAAATTTTCTGCGGTGCACGAACTGGAATGTAAATACCCGTGGCTTCATCGTATTTGTTGGTTGCACCTAATTCTGACGTTGAACGATAGGCAGCAATAGTCAGCATGACATCGTCGAATTGGCTACTCATACCAATTTCATAGTTATCAATAATCGATGCTTTAGTATTAATAAGTTCGATATCACTAACCGTTGCTGTACGCAGTAAACGCCCGAGATCAGAGATGTCAGCGCCTTGTGAATAATTAAAGAATGGAGAGAAAAGTTCATTGCCAATATAGCGCAGACCTAAGTTATAAGTCGTCGCTTTGTAGTCTAGCGTCGCACCTTTTACTGCCATAGGAATTGAACAAACATCGGCTGATTTACACAAACGCAGTGTATTGTAATCATCCACTTTCACATCAATGCTTTCTTGACGTACACCCGCTTTAACAACCCAATCATCAGCAATTGTCGTTTTGGTTTGCAGGAAGAATGCAACATTATTCATGTCCATCTCAGGCACCCAAATTCGGCCATCAACCATTTGCTGCGAAGTCACATCATTTAAAATGTCACTGCCGTAAATGAACATGGTATCTGCATTATCAAATTCAACTTGTGTGTTGAAGACGACGCGTAGGCCTGCTTTCTCAGATTTAATCAATGATTGACCACCCGCAAAGCCTTGCTGTGGGTTGGCTAAAACTGGTGAGTAGAAAAAGATGTTTTCTATATTTTGTTGGTAACCGTCAACAACTAATTGAGTATTTGTAAAAACCTCATCATCGACGTATTTCAACATGATGTTGTAGTTATCTTTTGGCCCTTGAGGATCGCCAATTAAGACATCATCTTTACCGGCTTCAACCGCATAAGTTTTTTCACCTGTATTTATGCTGCTAACGACATCAACATAATTAAGTTCAGTTTGCGCATCGTAATAGTTAAGCGTTAACTGTAATGATTTATCCTCATCGAGTTGATAACCCAGTTTAGAAAACACATTTTGAGTGGTGTTATCTGTTAATCCATATTTAAGGCCAATTATATCTCCGTCAGCATCGCGCTGTACGCCGGTCTCTTCTTTAGCGACGCTAAAAACATAGCTAAACGCATCAATGTTGCCATCTGCCGACATCTCAACACGATAGCCTACACTGTCTTCAAATTTAGCTAAACTCGCTTTAGTAGAGAAATCTAATGTAACATTCGATTCACCTTTACCAGCTTTTTTTGTGATGTAATTGATGATGCCACCAGCAGCACCGTTACCAAATACCGATGTTGCCCCTTTAATAACTTCAATGCGCTCGATAGTTGAAGGGTCAAGCGTTCTAATACCTAATGAGCCATTACGCAGCGGCGTAGATTGCGGTACACCATCGATCATCACAAGTGCATTACGACCGCGTAGTGTTTGACCTGAATTACTTGAAGTACCCGTATTTGGTGCCATACCAGGCACTTTAGCAGCAAGAATACTTTGAAGTTCTGTCGAAACTTTCATTTCGTCTAAAATCGACTGGCGATTTATAACAGTAATCGACGCTGGAACTTCATCGATACTCTCAACAATTCGAGAACCAGTAACCACTATACGCTCTAACGATTCAGTCTCTTTCTTCTCTTGTGCTTGGGTGCCAAATACTGCAAATAACGCCATCGTTAGAGCAGAATACTTCATGCCTTTCATGTCAAATTTCCTTAGTTTTAATGAATAGGGCACGCACATTAACACAAACAGGAATAATTACCATTACCATTAGTGTTTATATTATTTACAGTAGTATCTTATGGCCTGAAAGTAATATGAATTCAGATATCAGAATAAATTTGAAAGGAATCTTTAATCGGAAATAACTAATGAAATCTCTGGTTCATTGTCATGAATCGTCAATGATGATAAATCTCTTGAAAACAAAGGCGTAGGCGATCGTATTTAATGTTATTAAATACGATTAATTAATAACATTAAAAATGCTAACCCAGTTAAAGTGCCTCGGAAGAGACACTTTAATTTTAACTCTCCAATGTAGCTTTCAACTCGCCAAGGTAAGGTTCAAAATTCTGCCATTGAGTTAACCCCTTCGTGCTGATAGGTTGCCTAACTTGTTGGGCACTTGGCGTATAAATATTTCGCTTGGTGTTATAAAACTCTAAACACGATTGTTCAAACGGTAATTGGCAGTAATCTAAAATACGGCGTACTTGGTTTTCAAAGTCGTGAACCAATTCTTCGTGTTGAACTCGCAACACCGCGCCCGGCATCACTTGATCCCAATGATCCATCAGTCGTAAATAATCTTGATAGTAGGTGGCGATATCTGACAAGCCATAACTAAAATCTTGCCCTTCACCAAATAACTGTTTGAAACCACTAAAACAACAGGCCATAGGTTCACGGCGCGCATCAATGATCTTGGCGTTAGGTAAAATCAGCTTAATAAGGCCAATGTGAATGAAGTTATTCGGCATTTTATCAATGAAGAATGGCGCATTTTGACGATATGGCTGTGTGTCGCGCATAAAGTTATCGCCTAGTTGTTTCAGCTGCTGATCTGATAGCTCCGACAAATTTTTAGGATATTGCGGCTCGTCATTAACAATACGTCCGCGCAGCTTTAACGCGGTGCCTAAAATATTATGCAGCTCCATCGTGCCATCAACTTGCGAGTGCGATGCAATGATTTGTTCGAGCAGCGTCGAACCTGCACGGGGTAATCCAAGAATAAAAATAGGATCAGCCGCGCCATTTCCTACATTACTGCGTTGTTCAAACAACGCCTTGGTGCAATGTTTTATCTGCTGGTCAATCAATGCGGTAGATTTAGCAGCATCATAGCCAATGCTTTGTTTTTTTAGTGCATTGCCTTGTTGATAAAAACCGAATGAGCGTGAAAATTCTTTGCGATCTTCAAAGGCTTTACCGAGCGAGAAATTGATATGGACGCGATCGTCAACAGTGACGCCTTCTTGCGATAACACCTGCTGCATCTGTGCTAATTCATCATCCGAAAACTGATAGGTTTTGATATTAGCCAAGCTCCAATAAGCATCACCATAATCATTCTTTTGGTTATAGGCCTGTTGATAAGCGGCCACAGCCAAGTCGTAGTTACCAGCGGTTTTGTGTGCATGTCCTAGCTGAACATGAATACCGTTTCGCTCAGGAGACTGCGCTAAAATAGCCTGATATATTTCTTGCCCACGCGCTAGCTCGCCCAAGTTGATATAACAGTTAGCCAAGGTCGCCTTCACTGTAATCACCAGTGCCTGTTGAGCATCAAACTGCGCTAAAAATTCCTCAGCGTGTTGCGCCCCTTGTTTGAATTTCCCTAAACGATTAAGAATGTTAACGTACAGCGCTTTGGCGTGTTCGTTATCAGGGTATAAATCAACACAACTCTCCAGCAAAAACTCAGCGTCATCATACACTTTAAGTTTCAAACCAATTTCAGCAAGTAAACACATTGCATCAACTTGGTGTTTGTTTTTCTGTAAGAAGTTACGACACACCTGTTCGGCTTTGTATAACTTACCTTCGTGCATTAAATCCATCGCACCAAGAACGGGTGCAGGCAACGCTTTTAGCAAATTAAACTGATCTAACGCTGGTTGGTAATTTGGGTGTTGCTGCGCCTTAAATAAGGTCACAATTTGCTGCCATGACGCAATCAACGCTGGGTTGTATTCAACCGCTTTATGAAAGGCCATTAGCGCGCCTTTGATATCCTTAGAGGCAAGTAAGCAATAGGCTTGCTCTTGATAGGCGCGGCCATTATTTGGCTGCAATGCTAATAACTGTTTGGTGGCATCAAATGCCGCAGTTAGTTTATTTAAATACCGCAAGGCTACGGCGTTTAAATAAAGTAACTCATGAGTGTCACTCTCGGGTAAATCATTTTGTTGTAACGCGGTTGAAATAAGTGCGTGAGCAGGTTCAAATTGACCAGATTGCAGTGCCGATTTGATGTCTTTTAATGATGGTGTAGGCATAAGTAACTATTTAATAAGAAGTAGAAATAAAAACAAGCTACTCACTTTATAGTGAGTAGCTTGTTTTACAAGTACTAGATTGTTTTATAGGTCGTAAGAGAAACGAACACCGATGGTGCGCGGTCTGTTAGTAATAACTTTTGGCGTGAATTGCTGCTCATCAATGTAAAGCTGCGCTCGCTTATCAAACAAGTTGTCGATGTAAAGCTCGGCTTTCCATTCTTCGTTTGATACACCAAATGCTAAATTAGCAATTGAATAGGCTTTCGCAACATAACGTCCACCAGCAAAGTCATTGCCGTCACTGTCTTTGTAGGTAACGCCTTGATATTGACCCGCCGCAATTTCTTGCTCAATCTTAAGGCCTGTACCTCTTCCGTATACTAACTTATGCGTATCTTCAGACACATAAGCATTAGCAAACATGCCAGACAGACGATCACCAGTATAAGTTACCGAGCCATTTACGTAGCCTTCCCAACCATTGCTTAACTCGTAGAAATAACGTGCTCTTAAGTTACCAGACAATTCAGACGTATAAGGTAATTCACTACCCAATGGCGCCGACAAGTTAGTCATGGTGCTGTTGAGTTCGGTAATTTCCGTATCTAATAAGCTAAATGCGCCGCTTAATACGAAGTTGTCCGTTAACTGCCACGTGAAATCAGCGTCTAACCCTTTAATCTCTGCAGTACCAACGTTGTCAGTAAAGTAGAAGAAGGCGATGTTAGTTGGATCAAAGCGTGATGTTTGCAGATCGTTAATTTCAGAGCTGTAAGCCGTTGCATTAATACGCAACGTATCATCTAAGAAATCGCCCTTCATGCCAATTTCGTAGTTATCGAGTTCATCCGTTAATGAATAAACAGGAATACGGTAGTTTTCAAATGCCGAGCCCGGCGTTTGATTACTTGCTAATTGGCCACCAGTTCTCGCCGTTACCGGCGGACGGAAACCTTGTGAATAGTTAGCAAAGAACATTAGGTTATCGTCTGCTTTCCAGTTAACTGATAGCTTGTAGATGACATCGTCAACTTTTAGCACACCGTCAGAACTCAACAGATCGTTTTGTAAGTCACCTGCGGCCACTGCGTCGATAATGGCTTGACCATTTTCGGCACCAAAGAAATCTAAGATGTCTTGATCCGAGCCACCCAAGGCACGAATTTGTTTAGTAACACCGCCATTGTTCTGCGACGTTGTCGCACCGGTATAAATATCTTCGATTTCATACCAGCGTGCACCAAGGCTTGCAGTAACAGTCTCTGTTAAATCATATTCAAATTGACCGAATACAGCTACTTGGTTTATTTCATGAGTAATGTCGTTAACAAAGCTGGTCTCTTTAGCAAATGGTTTGCCGCCATTATTAGTCCCTTCGCCTGTTACCGTTACACCACCTGGTCCCCAAACGCCATTCGGGAATTTTCCTTCTGTACCTAATTGGAACTGACCGACAGTACCAAGCTCTTGTGTATCGTAATAAATACCCGCGGTAACACGCCATACGTTATCTGCTGAAGTGTTAAAGCGTAATTCTTGAGTGAAGCGTTTAACGTCAGTCTCTTCTAGGTAATAACCTGTTGGATCGTAACATTGCTCGTCTTGCACATCGCCGCCGTAGCTACACGCGTAGAACGCTGAGAATGCGCCGCCATTGGTGTAACCGGTATAATCTACCGTTGCATCAATTTGACGATCTAAATAACCACCAGCATACACAATATCAAGTTGTGCTAAACGCCCTTCTAATGTCCACGTTGTTAAGCCAAAGGTATCTTGGTTCTTTTCAGGCACAAAGCGACTCGTGCTTTCTTCATTGTCATAAGAAGGATCGTAACCAAATACACCTTCTGTCTCTAATGTTTGCGCAGTATGCTGTAATAAGATTTTCCAATCATCATTAAACAAGTAAGACAAGCCAAAACGCGCACCTGCATACGTTGCGTCATTAAAGTTATCTTCCACTAAATCTGAATTAGTTGGCGCTTGGTTTGGCGTATTTTTCGCATCGGCTAAAACACCACCCGAAATACGGTCGATATGCACAGTGCTGCCAATGTAGCCGCCTTGACCAGGAATATTCTCTACGTTATCTAACCAACCACCTTGGTGATCAGAATAGGCTGCAACACGAAACGCTAGATCGTCGTTAATTGGCAAGTTGAAATAACCTTCAACCGCATTACTTAAATCACCGCCTTTGGTGAAACCCGTATTAAGATCGAATCCCGCTTCAAAATCGCTATGGTTTGGCTTTTTAGAAATAAGACGAACAGTACCCGCCTGAGAACTCGCACCAAATAGCGTGCCTTGAGGTCCCGGCAACACTTCAACACGTTCGATGTCAGTCGCATAAATATCAAGATTACGGCCTTGCATTGAAACTGGCTGCTCATCTAGGTAAATCGCTACTGATGGCTGAAGGGCTTGTACCGAAGATACTGCAATACCCGTTTGCGTTGTTGCCGCACCACGAATATACACTTCATTTTGTCCTGGACCTGTTCCTTGGAAAACAACGTTAGGTAAGAACTCAACATAATCTTGGAAATTATCGATACCCAAGTTATCCATTGCATCACCACTTAACGCAGAAACAGCAACGGGTACTTCTTGGATATTGGCAGCTCGTTTAGTCGCGGTGACTTGAATGGTTTCGATCTTGCTTTTGCTCTTTTTTTCTTCAGCGGCAACTGCGCTATATGACATTGCACCCAATGCAGAAAGCACTGCACAAGTTAATATCTTACGTTGAAACATAAATCTCCCATAAAGTTGTTTTTAATTAGAATTCGTACCAAAAAGCTAATAAATAAGCGTATAATGATCACAATTCATCATGTAAATAATTAGAACTGAAATGATGATAACACAAGCTTACAACCCAGTAACCAAGACAAATGGCCTAATTAGTACATTTTTAATAGTTAGCACTGTAAGTATTATGATAAGTGTACGAAACATTCGAGATGTAATTAATAAATGAAATCTATACCTCTTAAGATCAACCAATCTGTTTTTTACCCCGCCATATTGGTTATTTTTTCTATTCTTATTGGCACGTTATTCGCCCCAGAAATAGCGTCTAGCGTCTTCAACACCTTGCAAGGTGCCATTACCATCAACGGTGGTTGGTTCTATATTTTAACGGTCGCTATTATTCTCGGATTTGTTATTTACTTAGGCATGTCACGATTTGGCTCAGTAAAATTAGGCCCTGATCATTCGACACCCGACTATAAATTATCAACGTGGATTTCAATGTTATTTGCCGCAGGCATGGGCATTGGATTGATGTTCTTTGGTGTTGCAGAGCCAGTCATGCATTACTTGTCGCCACCAACAGCAGAAAAAGAGTCTTTGGAAGCCATGAAAGAAGCGATGAAAATTACCTTCTTTCACTGGGGTCTTCATGCTTGGGCTATTTACGCCATAGTCGCCTTGATTTTGGCTTACTTTAGTTATCGCCAAGGATTACCGCTAACCCTGCGATCAGCATTGCACCCAATCATTGGCGATCGCATTTACGGTTGGCCGGGACACTTTGTTGATATATTCGCAGTCGTGAGTACTGTTTTTGGTGTCGCTACGTCACTGGGGCTCGGCGCTTCACAAGTTAACGCTGGCTTAAATTACTTGTTTTCAACCGATGTTAGCCAAACTAACCAATTAATTATCATGATAGTGATAACACTCTTAGCGTCAGTGTCTGTTGCAACAGGTTTAGACAAAGGCATTAAGATTTTATCTGAAATCAACATGGGGCTAGCCATTGTATTAATGCTGCTGATATTCATC
>MPDF01000139.1 GCA_001874365.1 Gammaproteobacteria bacterium MedPE
ACGGAAAAATTAACTTATATACCCGTCAGACAGATGACCACGGTATTTGGTATCTTCCGGGGCCGTTAAATGTGGCTGGTGTTGATAATAAATATGCGCAAATAGGCACTAATAATCGTCAGGCTACTATCGAGTTTGGTCCTGATGGCGAGTCTGAGTCATTCGACTTTGGTGATGGTCGTGGTTGGAAAGGTTCTGTGTCGGGCGGTAGCGTTAATCTAACGTTAGATAATGGTTGGGAATTAGTTGATCGTTTTAATGTGACCAAAGGTGATGCGAATACCTTTGGCTTAGTCTCAAATGGTGGTGCAGTAGCGCTCTCAACAGTTGCTGATAATGGCAGCTCTGCTACTGGCGCCGTGACTGGCGATAATTATGACGGTTCAACACAGGTTCAACAAATTGGACGCTGGGTTGTAAAAAAGGAAATCGCCGCATTTACTAATGATTTAGCGATTACTAAAACACTGGAAAAAGGCAGCTTTACTGCTGGTTTTTATAACTCAACATTCGAAGCAAAAGATTGGTGGACGCTAGGTAATCAGTCTTATCATGTGGTTGAAAAAGGTGGTGAAAGCTTAACGGGTATTGATTGTAATGATAACGCGGCGACCTGTGGCTGGAAATATGACATTAACAGTGTCGGTGATGGAAGTACACGAGCGTTGTACACCGCTCTTTCGTATGATGTTGCAGACAATCTAACAATTGATGCTGGTCTTCGTTCTGAAAATCATCAAATTGAATATACGGTTGATGAAGGGTTAACAGGTAATATCTCTAAGGCAGTATCCTACGATGAAACAAGTACTGCGTGGACATTGGGCGCTAACTGGATGTTTGAAGAGAAACGTGGTGTTTTCGCGCGGATCAGTGATGGCAGTAAAATGCCATTCTTTGATGATTTTCGCGACAATTTTGGCGCGTACGAAAACGGCGAAGATTTAATTAAGGAGGTGAGCCAGTTCGAACTTGGCTACAAACATGGTGCAGAGACGTATGAGTTATATGCCACGGGCTTCTTCAATGAAGTGAAAGGCGATACCTTTGTTGCAACACCTGGACAACCTGCGGAAGTGCTGACAAACGAGGCGTACGGTATTGAAATTGATTTTAATTATTATGCGGAGAATGGTCTAACGATTAATTTAAATTCAACGCTTCAAAAAACCGAAATTACCGAAAGCCCAACCAACAAAGGTAATGACGCACAACGTCAACCTAAATGGCAGGTTCGCCTAACACCAACGTATGACCTAGAATTTGACAACGGCACTTACGCCACAATTTACGGAACCTTGTCCGCTGTGGGTGATCGTTTTGGCGACAACGGCAACACTGTAACACTTGAAGGCTATGAAAAAATCGATATTGGTGTGCTTTATAATTTAACGGATGAAGTGAAGGTTCAATTTGCCATTAATAATCTCACTGATTCTGACGGCATCACTGAAGGAGATCCTCGTAATCCAGAGGCAGCTAACGGTCGTTATATCTTACCGCGCAGTGCTGAGTTAAGTGTGTCTTACCAGTTTTAACCTCACTAGTATTTAGACAATGAAAACAAGGCCATTAGCAATAATGGCCTTTTTTATGGCGTTAAATCTAAAACTTCGAGCTGAGTTATCGGTAGTCAGTTCAATCTGGCGTGAAAATGCTATATAGTGCGAAGATAAAAATAATCCGTCGCTTGCAAAAGGCTGTTTTATAGCCAATTAATTGAAAGCTAAGTACATTAAATAAGAAAAATAAGGATTTATTGTGGATGCAACCGAAATGAGTTTAGATGGCGTTGAACAACAATCAATGCACAGCTTTACTGAAGACGCCTATTTGAATTACTCAATGTACGTCATTATGGACAGGGCCTTACCGCATGTTGGTGATGGTTTAAAGCCTGTTCAGCGCCGTATTATCTATGCCATGAGTGAATTAGGTCTAAATGCATCAGCAAAATATAAAAAGTCTGCTCGTACCGTTGGTGATGTATTAGGTAAATTCCACCCTCACGGTGATTCGGCCTGTTATGAAGCCATGGTACTAATGGCACAGCCATTTTCATATCGCTACCCACTCGTTGATGGTCAAGGTAACTGGGGCGCACCGGATGACCCCAAATCATTTGCTGCAATGCGTTACACCGAAGCAAAACTGTCTAAATTTAGTGAAGTGATGCTTGGTGAACTAGGTCAAGGTACGGTGGAGTGGCAACCAAATTTTGATGGCACAATGAAAGAGCCTGTGATCCTTCCTGCTCGTTTACCTCATATTTTGCTTAATGGCATCACAGGTATTGCCGTAGGTATGGCGACTGACATTCCGCCCCACAATGTGCGAGAAGTGGCCAACGCAACCATTACTTTATTAGATAAACCAAAAACCGAGCTTGGCGAGTTACTTGAGCATGTCACTGGACCAGACTATCCAACCAATGCCGAAATTATTACGCCTAAAGCAGACATTGAAAAAATTTACACGACGGGTAAAGGCTCAATAAAAATGCGCGCCGTGTTTGATATTGAAGATGGCGAAGTGGTGATTTCTGCGTTGCCACATCAGGTGTCTGGCGCAAAAATTCTTGAACAAATTGCGAGTCAAATGCAGGGTAAGAAATTACCGATGGTGTCGGATTTACGTGATGAATCAGATCATGAATGTCCAACGCGCTTAGTGATAGTACCACGTTCTAATCGCGTTGATATCGAAGGCTTGATGAATCACTTGTTTGCAACGACAGATTTAGAAAAGAATTATCGTGTTAACCTAAATATTCTGGGGCTAGACAACCGTCCACGTGTCATGGGCTTAAAAGACATTCTGACCGAATGGATTGAATATCGCCTTGAAACGGTGCGTCGCCGCCTACAACATCGACTTGATAAAATATTAGCGCGCTTGCATATCTTAGATGGTTTACTCATTGCGTTTTTAAACATTGATGAAGTTATAGAGATTATCCGTACTTATGATGATCCCAAAGCAGAGCTGATATCGCGCTTTGATTTATCGCAAATTCAAGCGGAAGCTATTTTAGAAATCAAACTTCGCCAGTTAGCCAAGCTTGAAGAAATTAAAATCAAAGCAGAGCAAGACGAACTAAGCGCTGAACGTGACAAAATTGAATTAACGCTGTCTAGCGAACGTCGCATGAAGACTTTAGTTAAAAAAGAAATTGTTGCTGATGCTGAAAAGTTTGGTGATGACAGACGTTCGCCAATTATCGAACGTAGCGAGGCGAAAGCGTTATCAGAAAAAGATTTAGTCCCAAGTGAAGCTGTTACTGTTGTGGTTTCTGAAAAAGGTTGGGCACGTTGTGCCAAAGGCCATGATATTGAACCACAGAACTTAAGTTATAAAGCAGGCGATGGTTATCTAAGCTCAGCAAAAGGGCGCTCAAATCAGCCAGTGGTGTTCATTGATACCTCTGGGCGAGCGTATAGTACCGACGCACACACGTTACCATCGGCCCGTAGTCAAGGAGAGCCGCTTACTGGACGCTTCACTTTAGGCAGCGGTGAAACGATGGCTCATACTGTCATGGGCGGTGAAGAGCAATTATTCTTAATGGCGACTGACGGTGGTTATGGATTTATCGGTTCATTTGGTGACATGATATCTGCCAATAAGAAAGGTAAAGCCTTATTATCACGACCGAAAGGCAGTGAAGTGATGGTGCCGGTGAAGGTACATGATTACGACAATCAATTGTGTTTGGCAATTTCAAATGAAGGCCGTATGTTGATTTTTCCATTAGAGAGTTTGCCTAAATTGAGCAAAGGTAAGGGGAATAAAATTATTAATATTCCTAGCTCTCGGGTGACGTCTCGCGAAGAATTCGTGAAACAGATTGCTGTAATAAACCGTGATAGCGATGTCACCTTATTCGCTGGAAAACGAAAGTTAACGCTTAAAGCAAGCGATCTAGAACATTACATTGGTGAACGTGGTCGCCGCGGTAACAAACTACCGCGCGGGCTGCAACGCGTCGATTCAATTGACGTAAACCTTGGTGAGCCAATTGTTGACGAAGAAACAACGCAGACGTCACCAGAGCAAGACTAATCGATGAATCAGGCCATGGTAGGTTTTCATCGTGATGATGAGAACCATTGGGTTGCAAAACTTGCTTGCGGTCACAATCAACATGTACGCCACGATCCTCCGTGGCAAAACCGCCCTTGGGTAATATCAGAACCTAGTCGAACTGCAAAGCTTGGTATCGCGCTCAACTGTGTTAAGTGTGATGAACAAGCACCACGCGATTGGTATTCATTAGACGATTTCCTTTAATATAAACGGCAAAATTATGAGTAAAGTAATTAGCAAAGCACAGCTTGTTGACGTGCTAACACAGTGGCAATTAGGCCAAATTAACGTTGAAAAAATGCAAATCTGGATGATTGATAACTTTGAACCTGATGAGTTTTCAATAGGAAAGGGCGAATCAGAGCATACCGTTGAAGCAATGCATATTGTCATGAATGAATATGAACTCGTCGATGAGAGTAAATGTTTAACAGACGGCGCTCAATTAGCGATTGATTTTGTTAATTCGACATCGGACACATTTATGAGTACTCGTGGCGAGTTTTTACGCAACGGATTTAAAGATTAGTTTTTTATCAAGTCGTCTATTGGGTAAATCGACAGTAAATTAGGGTTAAGGATGATTAAAAATACCGTGACGGCGTTATTTGTAATGACGCTTCTTTTAGGGTTATTAGCGGCTAGCTTGCTGGGTGAAAATCATAAAATAGAAACACTGGTCAATGGGTATACCAATCAACTCACTGTTGATAATTTACCTGAAGCGTGTTTGCCAATGCAGATAACGGCGACTAGCCACACTCGTGAGCAATGTTTAAATAATAATTTTATTTTGAACGTTAGTCTGCTTGAGTATTTCGGGGTATTAGAGAGTGATTTCACGGTCCATGTAAGACGAGAGCACTTTTGGATTCCCTTTGTTGTTGATACGGTGAATGTCAGCATTGCACTAGTGTCAGATAATAATGCTGATGACGTGGTATTTATAAAGAATTTGTTTCAGGTCAATCGAATGGGCGGTCATTGGCAGGTCATCAGCATGAATATTAATGATGAAAGACTGAAAGCGCTTGTTGTGTTTAATCAGCAAAATTTGGATATTGAGAAATATATAAAATTCAATGAAGACAATGTTGAATTAAAAACGCAAACGTTAAATTTGACTAGGTTAACCGCTAAAGAACGTTATTTAATTAAATTCAGTACCAACAAACTTTTGGAATATATAGCAAACTAAAGAGGTTATCAGTACATTATATTTTGATAAGCCTCTTGAACTCGCTTTCAAATTTACAACTCGGCAAAAATATGATTATACCAATTACATTAAATATTTGCCCACTTGTGCTTGCTAAAATAAACTCAAACGTCGTTGCTCTCAATCCTAATAGTAATCTATTAGCCGGCAATCAGCTCCTGCGTTGCCCTAATATCGACATCCATGTCGAAATCAATCGAGCGCCTTGTTCTAGTCTATTTTCCCTAAGCACAACAAGATCACTTACTTAATGCAATTGGTATTAGACTGTTTTTTACCACACCCAACGATTAGGCTAAAGATAACCTCAACTTTTATCGGTGAATTTGTGAATTGTTAGAAAAACCAACGAGCTACTGAAATGAGGGTTGTTATTTAATCAAGTAACCAATTTTTGGTGGATAACTAATAAGTAAAGATTGCATAAGGTGCGATAACCTGTAATTTAAAGAGATTAGCAGCGTGGTAAAAAACGCGACAAAAATTTTGGCCAAACCATTGAAATGATATGTGCTTATCCCAATATCATGTTAGTAGTAACCATGGATCACAGTTAAGAGAGACAAAGCATGCCATTAGAGCGCTCAGACCGCATTGATATTCCAGTATTACCTTTACGAGACGTTGTCGTCTATCCCCACATGGTGATCCCATTATTTGTAGGACGAGAAAAGTCTATACGCTGCCTTGAAGCCGCAATGGAGCAAGACAAATTAATTCTGCTTGTCGCCCAAAAAGATTCAAGTGTAGATAATCCAGGTCGTGACGACATTTATGATGTTGGAACGGTGGCGACCATTTTACAATTATTAAAATTACCAGATGGTACAGTTAAAGTGCTTGTTGAAGGTAATCAGCGTGCAAAAATTAATCGCCTGGAAACGAAAGACGAGTTGTTTAGCGCTGATGCTCAATATGTCGTGACAGAGCAGGTTGAAGAACTTGAACAAGAGGTCTTGATTCGTACGGCAGTATCTGAGTTTGATTCTTATATTAAGTTAAATAAAAAAATTCCACCTGAAGTACTCACGTCATTATCTGGCATCGATGATGCGGCGCGTCTTGCAGATACCATGGCGGCGCATATGACGCTAAACCTTGAAGATAAGCAACAGGTTATTGAGATTGAAAGCGTTAATGACCGTTTAGAGTTTTTATTAACCATGATGGAATCTGAAATTGATTTGCTGCACATGGAAAAGAAAATTCGCGGTCGTGTTAAAAAGCAAATGGAAAAATCCCAACGCGAATATTATTTGAATGAGCAAATGAAAGCCATTCAAAAAGAGATTGGCGAGCTTGACGACACGCCTGATGAGATGGAAGAGCTAGCGCAAAAAATTAAAGACGCTGGCATGACGGCTGAAGGTCAGAAAAAAGCAGAGTCTGAATTACAGAAACTTAAAATGATGTCTGCTATGTCGGCCGAAGCAACCGTTGTTCGCAGCTACATTGACTGGATGATTAATGTCCCGTGGAAAAAACGCAGCAAGGTTAAGAAAGATCTATCAAAGGCAGAAGTTGTTCTTAACAGCGACCATTATGGATTAGAACGTGTTAAAGAACGGATTTTAGAATATTTAGCAGTGCAATCTCGTGTGCGTCAGTTGAAAGGGCCGATTTTATGTTTAGTTGGGCCACCAGGTGTTGGTAAAACATCACTGGGCCAATCGATTGCAAAGGCAACGGGTCGTAAATATGTGCGCATGGCACTTGGCGGCGTTCGTGATGAGGCGGAAATTCGCGGTCATCGCCGAACGTATATTGGTTCAATGCCGGGTAAGCTCATTCAAAAAATGGCAAAGGTTGAAGTGAAGAATCCGTTATTTTTGCTCGATGAAATCGATAAAATGAGTTCTGACATGCGCGGTGACCCCGCATCAGCATTACTTGAAGTGTTAGATCCTGAGCAAAACAACAGCTTTAACGATCACTATTTAGAAGTTGATTATGATCTGTCAGACGTTATGTTTGTCGCGACCTCAAACTCGATGGATATTCCAGGCCCACTGCTTGATCGTATGGAAGTGATAAACCTATCGGGTTACACGGAAGACGAAAAACTCAATATCGCAAAACAACATTTACTTGAGAAACAAATCAAACGTAATGGCTTGAAACTCAGTGAAATTGAAATTGAAGATAGTGCGTTGATGGGCATTATTCGCTATTACACCCGTGAAGCTGGTGTACGTAGCTTAGAACGTGAAATTTCGAAGTTATGCCGTAAAGCCGTGAAAAAGATTTTACTAAAAGAGGTGACAGGTAAAGTTATCGTGACAAATGATAACTTAAATGACTTCTTAGGTGTCCAACGCTTTGATTTTGGTAAGTCGGCGGAGAACAATCAAATTGGTCAAGTAACTGGTCTTGCGTGGACACAAGTAGGCGGTGACTTATTAACTATTGAAACCGCTTCGGTGATTGGTAAAGGTAAACTCAATTATACGGGGTCGCTCGGTGACGTCATGCAAGAGTCTATTCAAGCAGCCATGACCGTCGTGCGTTCACGTGCAGA
>MPDF01000014.1 GCA_001874365.1 Gammaproteobacteria bacterium MedPE
ATCAGTATCGATAATGCCCAGTAATCCGATACTTAAATAACATGTCCTCTAATTCTGGACCACGCCCAATATTATGGACAATCGTCGGTCTTTTACCGTCAGCAGAACGTTTATTCACGACAATGCCGATGTGAGGTAAGTTGCCATTAACCATCCAAGTGACGATATCGCCAGCTTGATAGTTTTTAGCTAGGTTGGTGACCTTTAATGATTGACCGTGACGCTTAAAGAATGCTTGTAAGTTCGGCACCCGGCGATGATCGATATTCTTATCTGGACGGGTCAATCCCCAAATACGTTTTGATGGATATTGATTAAAATTAGCCTTGATGTCTTCGTGAACAAGTTGCTGAAAATCGATACCAAGCTGACGATAACTACGAATAATGACGTCAGTACACACGCCCGTTTGTGCAGGAACATCCCCCATTGGATAATCGAGCTTTACATAGGCGCCATCATAACGAACTTGGTGGTTTAATCGCTCCATGGCTGCAGCCACCAGTTTTTCATTCTGATTCGCACTAACGCTACAAACGGTCACTAGACTCAGCAATAATATACGACGAAACATATCAACTCCCTGTATTCATTAGGTCTTTGGCTTCTCACATTGCCAGCAAATATCAAAAGCGGCAGGATTTTCTTCATCACAGCCTTTGCAATGCCAGACGAGTGCAGACTCATTATCCATATTACTAATCACGGCTTTTGCTTTTTCAACATCATCAACGGCTACCCATAGCTCAGGCCAAGTATCCAGTGGCGCAAGATCGCCTGCGCCGCTGCCTAGAAACTCATTTCTGAGTTCACTTTTAATATAGGCACTTTCCAATAAATTTCGCACGTGATTAACCATTAATAGCTGATCATTCGAATAAACAAGTTCCATCATTATTCCTCTATTCAAGTATGTATACTAAAGATTCCTATACTGTGTGCACAATATGATATTAATTATAAATAACCATAGAATCAAACCGTTAAATAAAAAAATAGATACTAAATGGGGATATCTGTTAAATTTATAAAAACTGGAGTTATCTTGTGTATCTAAACAGTATCAACCAACGAAGAATTGCCTAATAGATTATTTATAAATTTATTGCGACGAGTTATCAACTCAACGCGACTATATAAACATGGACGTTATTTTCGGAATGAACGATGGTTTTTGATACAGCACTAATTAACAAGATGAAGCGGGGTGAACAAGCTGCTTTTTCTCTGTGTTATCAACTGCTATCTCCTGTCATTTATTCTTCAGTCTTACGTGTTTGCCATTGTAAAAATTCGGCACAAGATATTCTCCAAGAAACATTCATCGAAATTTACAAAAATTTAGATACATTGAATGATGAAGGGAGTTTCGTTGCTTGGTGTAAGCGTATAGGCTATTACAAAACAATTAGTTGGATTAGAAAAAATAAGAAACACATATCGGAAGCAGATCAAAGCGATGAATTAATTGACAAAAGTGACCTGCAAGTTTCAATAGAAAATAACCACCAGTTAACCCGGTTAATGCTCAAGATCACACCAGAATCTAGATTGATATTATGGCTCTTTATTGTCGATGGTTACAGCCATGCTGAGATTGCTGCAATGCATGGAAAAACTGAAAGCTTTTCAAAAAGTATCGTTTCAAGAGCGCTTAAAAAACTTTCGAACGAGGAGCCTGTTCATGAGAAATGAAAATGAAACAATCAATCAATTGAGAGACAACATTGAGAAAATTGAAGATTACATCCCTGATGAAAAAGTTTGGGAAGTAATAAACTCTCAAATAACTCATTCCAATAAAAAACGTTCACTTACTTTATTAATGGCCATCGCTGCATCAGGAATAATTTTTTTAGCTGTGCCTATATCTTATAAATACAAGAGCAATCAAACACGTATCGAAATAAATACATTAGTGAAACAATCTCAAGTATTAGAAAACAGAATATCAGCAATAACAGTTAATAAATCAATTCCAGCGCCATTGAAATGGCAACTCCTTAAAACAGAAAAAACGCTGAATAATATTGAAAACGAACAACAAAAAGTGAAAATATGGCGAGAAAGAATCATGCTTTTGCAAGACATAATTACTGCATCAAAACATAAAGTTGACTTCATCTAGGCAAGGAATACACCATGAAAAAACTAACGATAACTACATCATTTCTAGGGCTATTACTCTTCAGTAAATTAGCTTACTCATCAAGTGATAACTGTGGACAATTAAGTACAAACGCACTGAAATCGCCAGGCCAGTACTCTTTACTGCAATTTCATGAGCATAACGGAAAAAAACTCCGCCAAAGTAACCTAGGAGAGTTAAGCGGCCTTCAGCACCGTATAAAAAAACGGCCACAAACGTTGTATCTAGCACCTGGCTATCATGAGTTATTAACAGACCAAGGAGTTTATTTTGGTATAAATATTAAGCCGAATAAAAAGTATGAGGTAGCTCATAGCAAGACAAAGAATAAACGATTTCAAAACGTTGAAAAAGAAACACAAGATTTCAATCACAACACGAAAAATATAAAGAATTATACTAACACTGAATATCTGACCATTCACGGGATTCGCCATGGCATAAAAATAGAGCGATTCAATGACACAGCCATTTCAAACAATTTGAAAAATATAAAAAGACTAGCGAACCAAGTCCATATTCAATCAATTCAAGATATGAGATGTAATTCATCTAAAGTGTTACCGAGCTTAGGCCCGAGTCGATCACTAAATAAATCAAAGAAATTACCACCTGAAATTTCTTTTAAAATAAACGAACTAACTAAAGAACTACAAAAAATTCATAAAACACATGATGAAAAAATAGTAGTCTCATTACCTGCAAGAATTGATGATAATTTCGGAATCATTATCGGCAATCGACAAGAGGTTTCAAAAGGAATCTTTGTAATATCTGTTTCACCAGACACTTCAGCGGATTTAATTGGCTTACAGTCACAGGATAAAATACTTCAAATCAATAAGGTTAGATTAACCGAAAATGAGGAATCGGCATCAACCGTTCAGCTATTCAAAAATGAGCTTAAAAATTATTCGCGCGAAAAGGTCCTTACTCTTCACGTTCAGCGAGGGGGTCAGGTTATTAAACTAGAGAAAAAGTATACAAAAATCTTACTTCCCGAAATAAAGATTGAAATAAATTAGTCATTTGAAAATGCTATGACAATGGTATCTAGTATTCAAAGGTCAAAAAAACGAACCAATACGTATTCTAATAATCAACTTAATCTTTCTAAATTTGGCTGAGGCAAACGGTTCATGACTATATATAGCCCTAATTCTCTTTATTTAGGAAACTCAACATTATGTTTTTTCATATACCATAGCAAGACAGGGATCTCGATTGCTGCATAGGTTAATAACGTAAACCAAAACCAATTTACTTGAGTAATGAGTAAGTTAAATTCTGTTCCAGATCCATAATAAATGGATGCTGATGTCATCAATACAATGCCAGTCGCGATGAGATCGTGACCTGTTATCTTGGTAAAATTATTACCAGCCACGCGAGGATAAATAACGAAGTAGCCTAAGAAGACCACGATAACGTTGAGTAAAAGTACAGTTTGTTCTGGTGAAAGCATGTATATTACGCCGTATTCAATATGAACGTTCTCATTTTTAATGAACTTATGTTAGAGAACTAATTTTAAAGACACATGCTAAATGAAAAAGACTCATAAGAAAATTGATAATCAATTACGTCAAGCATTAACTAATGCCTGTGAAGAAATTAAAGACAACATTGAAGAGTTCGCTTGGCTAACTCATCAAGTTAACTTTGAGCAATTCCCACAATCATTACGAGTAAGCTGTTATTTCTCAAATAGCAGCTCATTATTAGACGCTACTAACTCAGGAACATGCGCCGCTATTGGGCAGATAATCAAAGTTCACCTTTCTAAAATTGCTATCACCAAATTCGATGATAGCAAACAGATTACTTTTAACAGCGAAGACTAAAACGACGAGCCGGGTTGCTGTAAAAACGTTAACTCTTGAGCAGTAGACGTACGCCCTAAGACCTCGTTGCGATGAGGGTAACGTCCAAATTGTTCGATAATTTCTTTGTGACGTAATTCAAAATCTAAATTGTGTTCCATATTCGGCTGACTAAACAGCTCAACAGCACGCTCATGAATCATTAATGACTCACTATGCATAAACGGCATATATAAGAAGCTGCGCTCTTGCGGTGTCAGTAATTTATCGTCGCCGACTCGTATTGCTTCTTGTGCTAACACCAGTGCTAATGAATCAAATGCAAAAGATTGCGGCGTATCTCGATACATATTGCGTGAAAATTGATCTAATACAATAATTTCAGCTAATCGTCCCTTGGGCGTCGCACGCCATTGATATAATTCTCCTAGCACAGCTTGTCGATGAATATCTTTAAATTGCGCATGAATTTGTGCGTCAAAAGCGAGATCTTTCACCCACCATTGACTTGGATCAATTTCATTAAACCAAAAATCTAAAACGCTCTGCATGTCTTGTTCTCCTTGAGTTTCAAAGGGTGCGACATATTGTCGCACATGGTCATTTTACTCGGCAAACGTGGTCAATATCATTCAAAATAGCACTAATATTAATCATATCAATGCCATTATTTAAATGTTCTTGTTGTGCTTAGGAAGAATTAACTAGAACAAGGCGCTCGATTGAGCAATAGCTTGCTATTAGGATTGAGAGCAACGCAGTTATTGTAAATTCTAGCAGGCACAAGTGGTCAGTTATTTAATGAAATTGGAATTAGCTAGAGCATATTATGAAACTTAATCCTTTGTCAGTACTCATTGCAACAACGCTATGTATCCCTCAAACTTATGCAGCGGTATCAAAAGCGACACCAGAAACTATCGATGTCATTACGATTACAGCACCACGAATGATTCAAGACCAAACCACTTTTGCAACCGGTAGTTATGTAGAGCCTGATGTTGCCGACTGGTTGAGTACAATTCCAGGTGCCAATGTTAACAAAAATGGTCCTATTACGGGAATAGCACAATACCGCGGTATGTTTGGCTCGCGAATAGCCAAGAGTATTGGCGGTCAGAAGATTGTGAGTGCTGGACCAAACGCGATGGATGCGCCGCTAACTTACCTTAATCCAGTCATGGTCGAGTCGTTATCAGTTTATCGTGGTATTGCACCTGTTAGCAGTGGTATTGATACCATTGGCGGCGCAATCGATGTGAAATTAAAGCATGCCGATCCCCAAGCCAATGAGCAATTATCAGGCATGGTTCATGCAAATTACAATGAGCATAATGATGCTTCAACCTTGAGCGGAAATTTACAAACGAGCAAGGATGATTTTGGGCTGTTTATTTACGCTAACCAACAACGCGCCGATGACTACGAAGATGCCAATAAACGTATTATCAAATCCAGCCAGTATGATAAAACACAAGCGGGATTGGACTTACGCTATGACAATGGTCAGCGTGAAATTGGCGTTAGTCGGCACCATTCAAAAACAGATGAAACTGGTACGCCAGCACTACCAATGGACATCGATTACATTAAAACAGATCGCTTTAATGTTGATGGGCAATTTACGACGACTGATTATGTCTTAAGCTGGCAGTTGGGTTATCAAGATGCCACACATGGCATGGATAATTATCAACAGCGCGTTAATATGATGGCGGGAATGCATCGTTATACCACGGCCATTGCCACGACGTACGACTACAAAGTCGAATTGGAGCTTGAGCAATGGCTACTCGGGTTGGACGGTGTTAGTGCAACACATGATGCGGATATTACAAACCCAAATAACGGGATGTTTTTAATTCGTAACTTTAACGAGGTGAAAGACCAACGTCATTCAATCTTTGCACAATACAGCCAAGACGATTCCTCGATTAATTATACGTTGGGCGCTCGTGTTAAATTTAACAGCAGTGACGCTGGTGATGTATCAAGTTCAATGGCGATGATGAACCCACATGTGATGGCATTGCAAACGGCCTTCAATCAGCAAGATAACAGTACGTCTGATACCACATTTGATTTAGTAGCAAATAGCCAAAGCATGCTTAATGACAATTGGACCTTAATTGCGGGGGCAGGAATCAAACAACGCGCAGCAAGTTATCAAGAGCGTTACCTATGGCTACCGATGCAAGCAACTGGCGGCCTAGCGGATGGAAAAACCTATATTGGCGATGTAAACCTTGATGCTGAAACAGCGTATCAAATCGATGTTGGCGCTCACTATCAAGCGAATGGTATCAGTATCGAACCACACGTTTTCTATCAAAAAGTTGATGATTACATTCAAGGGACTTCCGTCACTAATAATCCAAGCGTGATGATGGTGGCCAACATGATGGGTGATGCAACACCGCTGAAATTTAGTAATATAGATGCAACCATCTACGGATTAGACATCAATTGGCGCGCACCAATTAACGAGAATTTTTCGTTAAGCGGACTGTTTAATTATGTGCGTGGTACTCGTGATGATATTAATGACGATCTTTATCGTATTAGTCCACTGAACATGCAAGTTGCACTACATTACCGATTCGAGCAATGGCAAAGCCAACTATCTGTTCACGCTTTTGACCGCCAAAATAAAGTCTCTGAATTAAATAATGAACAGCGCTCAGCTGGATATGGCGTCGTTGATTGGCAAGGTAGCTATGATGTGAATCAGCAACTTTCAATAGGCGTGGGTGTTACAAATTTATTAAACAAGAATTATCAACCACATCTTGGTGGCGTTAACCGTGCTAGAGGCAGTGATTTTGCTGTTGGTGAACGTATTAGTGCTAAAGGGCGTGCAATGTATGTATCACTAGATTACCAATTCTAGTCGCTTAATTTACCCCTTATAATTAAGTAACCGCCTTTGTATAATGGCGGTTACTTATTAGTCACGACTGATAGTAATAAGAACTTACTTATTTTACCACTGGGCGTTTTTGCAGTTTTCGCTGCAACGTACGGCGATGCATATTCAATTGACGCGCTGTAGCCGACACATTGCCATCATTTGCCGCTAATACCTGTTGAATATGTTCCCACTCTACCCGTTCCGCAGACATTGCATCATCCACTGCTAACTCAGTATCGCAATCGCCTGACTCTCCTAGTAACGATTTCAGTAGAATTTGCGTGGTCACTGGTTTGGCTAAATAATCATTTGCACCAAGACGCATCGCTTCAACCGCTGTTGCTATGCTGGCAAAGCCCGTCAATAATACAATAGTAGCGTGAGGTAATTGAGTTCTAATTGGCGTGATTAACTGTAAACCGCTATCACCAGCAAGGTTCATATCAAGTAAGATGTACTCGGGTGAAAGATCTAAACATTGGCCTAGCGCACTGCCCGCATCATGACAAATGCTTGGCTCAAAATCATACTTTGCTAAACGCCTTGCCAACGTTTGTGCAAATGCAACATCGTCTTCAATGATCAATAATTTCACATTAACGTCCTTTAACTAGAGGTAATTTTACAGAAGCGACAGCGCCTAACTCGCGATGATTACTCAGCACAAGCTCACCATTTAAACGTTCAAAGGTACTGTTAGATAACATAAGCGCCATACCAAGTCCTTTATCACTTTCGACTAACGACGCGCCTAATGAACGAGACGCTTCAATACCGCCACCAAAATCTCTAATGTTAATGGTGACGTGAGACGTTGTGGCCGTTAGCCCTAACTCAACTTGATTCACACCTGATTGTTGGTTGGACTTAACAGCATTTTGCAACAGGTTACAAATTGCAGGTAATAACATCGCATCAGATTGAATCAACATGGCGTTAAAATCATCATTTGTTATATGGGTCACTAACTCTAACTCTGGGTATTGAAGATTACAGGCCGTTTTAATATCTTTAAGCAACATTAATGGTGATATTTCAATCGTCTTATTTTCACGAATCGCAGTGGCAAGCTCTCTAAAATGATTGAGTTCATTACGGCAAATTTCCAATGGTGACTCCATCGCTTTCACCGCTTCTTCATTTGGAAACTCTTCGTGAATTTCTTCAAACAATAGCTGTAAATTTGCCAGTGGCGTAGCCAATTGGTGAGTGACTTGGGCCGACGCCACCCCCAATGAAATTAATTGCTCACTTTTAAGCTGTTCTTCTCGTTGTTTGGCAATGGCCCGTTCACGATTAGTAATCATTTTCGACATGGTGCCAACAACTAGTGTCACGACAATGACTGACAAAAGAAAGTTAACCCACATACCAATAAAATGATTGGTCATGTCCATGTGATGTTGATGAGTCGGCAAGCTCATTAACAATGCGCTATAAGCAATCACCGCACACAGTGATACAAAAGCCAACATACGTGTTGGTAAACTGACCGCCCCAATCACAATCGGCATCAATAACAGCGAAACAAACGCATTAGTTGCACCACCGCTATACGCCATCAGCAGTGTTAAAAAAACGATATCAGCAATGGCCTGTGCAGCAACCGCAAAGGAAGACGCTTGATGGTGGCGATACCAGCGCCAACTAAAAAGATGAAATGCAGTTTCAAATGCAATGATTGTAAGCAAAGGAAATATTGTAATATCTTGTGGCATCACAGCAAAAAAACCAATCACAGCGCACAGCTGAATAGCGATTGCCATCGTTCTTAGAAGTAAGATTCGCTCAATTGCACCCATCATTTTAAAATCAATTAAAGTCAATGTGTTACCTCGCTTTTAAAGTCTCAAAATTATACACCTAATTGAATATGTAATGTTGAATTAAACGACAAAAAGATACTATTTCTGTTAGAAATAACGCCTATAAATCAACCAAGCCAAGCGCTTGCTTGGTTATTCAAAAAAAAGCTGTTAAGGTGACTTGATAAGAATAAAAAAACAGCGACTATTAACATGAATTACGCTGTAAAATAGAAGGTGATTATGGCTTTTGTTGCCTTGACACAACAAAACAACGAGCAGATTTTATCGCAACTTATCGATGAATCGATAATTGTTGATCCGCAAAGCCCTAAAGGGCGCTTACTTGGCACTGCTGCAACCTTGTTTCGCGATCGCGGTTTTGATAAAACAACAGTGCGCGATCTTGCCAAAGCGATAGGTATTCAATCGGGTAGTTTGTTTCATCATTACCCTAACAAACAAGAAATTCTAAAGCAGGTAATGCAACAGGCGATTTTACTCAATATTCGCCGTGTAGATTTGGCGTTGTCACTTAACCACACCATTAAAGACAAATTACTGGCGTTAATTCTCTGTGAGTTTCAAGCGCTAATTTTAGATACCAGTGCCCATATTTCAGTGTTGGTATTTGAGTGGCGTGCGCTAAATGAAGAAAATCAAACTATCATGCTAAAACTACGCGACGAATACGAGCAATACTGGATTGATGTATTGGCACAAGCGCAGCAGCAAGGCATGATAAGTATTGATCATCATATATTGCGACGCTTACTAAATGGTGCCATTAATTGGTCACTCAATTGGTATAAACCTAACGGTGACTTATCATTAGAGCAGCTCGCAAACATGACATTACAAATGGTACTCAACGACCACGCAACTATAAAACAACAATAATAGATTAGGTATTTGGAGGAAATAATGGACGCATCTTTTTGGGACGGGAAACGCGCCCCCGGTGTCGCAAACAATCTCGACTTTGGGCAATTCAGTTCTGCGATTGAAGTTATCGAACAGGCTATGAAAAATTTCCCCGATCGTAAGGCCTTTACTGGCTTTGGGCATTCAATGACCTTTCGAGAAATCGATCAATACAGTGCCGCTTTTACTCACTATCTACAAAATCATACCGATCTAAAACCCGGCGACAAAATTGCGATTCAAATGCCTAATACACTGCAATATCCGATTGCAATGTATGGTGCGATGCGCGCAGGCTTAGTCGTCGTTAACACCAACCCTCTTTACACTGAGCGTGAAATGATTCACCAGTTTAACGACTCAGGGGCGACTGCACTATTATGCATGGATATTTTCGCTAAATCAGTGCAAAACATTCAAGATCAAACAGGCGTTAAGACCGTTTTAGTGACATCAATGGGTGATATGCTGCCGACCATGAAACGCTGGGTGGTTAATACCTTAATAAAACGCGTGAAAAAAATGGTTCCTGCTTACCATCTACCAGAAGCAATTTCCTTTAGACAAATCCTTAAAGAGAACCTCGGCAAAGGGTTTACCCCTGCACACCTTGCCAACCCTGAAGACACGATTGTTCTGCAATACACAGGTGGCACGACTGGCGTCTCAAAAGGAGCAGAACTCACCAACGGTAATTTAATTGCCAATATGCTGCAAGCGGCAGAGCTGTTGCATCAAGAAGATGGTAAAGGCAATCGAATATTTGATACCACTGAAGCCAACGTTGTTGCGCCTCTACCGCTCTATCACATTTATTCATTTACTGTGCACTTAATGGCTTTTGTTCACCTAGGTGTTCACAGTATTTTAATCGCTAATCCCCGAGACACTAACTTATTCATCAAGGCTATTAAATCATGGAAACTTTCGGGTTTCATTGGTTTGAATACGCTATTTGTATCGTTAATGAATCACCCAGAATTTAAGAAACTCGACTTTAGTAAGTTAGTATTCACTCTCTCAGGTGGTACTGCATTAGCAACTGATACGTCGGCACGTTGGAAAGAAATGACTGGCTGTTCAATTTCAGAAGCCTACGGGCTAACAGAAACATCGCCAGCTGCTTGTATGAATCCACTGAATGGTTTTGAGCGTGTTGGTACTGTTGGTATTCCACTGCAAGGAACAGCCGTCAAATGTATTGACGATCAAGAAAATGAAGTAGCCATCGGTGAGCGTGGGGAGCTATGTATTAAAGGCCCACAAGTCATGAAAGGCTACTGGCAAAATGAACAAGCAACCAAGGACACCTTTACTAATGACGGTGAGTGGTTAAAAACTGGAGATGTTGCCATTATCGACGAAGATGGCTTCGTTTCTATTGTTGATCGCATCAAAGATATGATTATTGTTTCTGGATTTAACGTTTATCCAAACGAGATTGAAGATGTATTATCTCAACACCCAGACGTTGAAAACTGTGCTGCTATTGGTGTTGCCGATGATAGATCAGGTGAAACCGTGAAAGTGTTTATCGTCGCTAAAGGCGACAAGCAATTAAGTATCGATGAAATCAAAGAATTCTGCCGCGAGCACCTCACCGCTTACAAACTTCCGCGCAAGGTCGAATACCGCGATGAGCTACCAATGACGCCAGTCGGAAAAATTCTGCGCCGCGAACTGCGTTAACTGACACCTAGTTAACATAATAAAAAAGGGCAATCACTAGATTGCCCTTTTCGTTTAAGCAACTGGTATTAATTTAATCCCACACCCTTGAGAATAATGTGGGTAATTGACGCAATAATACGCTCAAAATCGTCATCATCTAACGAGTCTTTATCCATTGCTGCACGCACCTGAACACCAAAGTCAGCATAATGTTGAGTTGACCCCCAAATCATAAAGAGTAAATGCATTGGATCAATGGCATCCATTTTTCCTTGATCAATCCATGACTGAAAACCATTGGTAATATTCAAGATTGCTACGCGATAATCTTGCTTTAAATACTGGCCGATATGCGGTGCACCGTGGATGATTTCACTTGCAAAGATTCTCGATGCATTTGGATTATTCTTTGCAGATAACACCTTAGCGCGAATATAGCCGGTTAATGTTTCTTTAGGATCATCTTCAGGATTAATATCAGCGACCGTCGAGTTCCACACTTCAACAATGTCACCTAAAACGGCAGCGTATAAATCGACTTTGTTTTTAAAGTAATAATGAATGTTAGCACGAGGCAACTCAGCACGCTCGGCAATACGTTTCATTGACGCACCTTTAAACCCGAAAGTTACAAACTCTTCTTCGGCGGCGGCAATAATACGCAATTGATTTTTCTGACGAATTCGCCCAACAGGTTGATTCGGACGATTTTCAAGAATATTCACTTCACTCATAATTTCAGACATCTGCTTAAGAAGCGCCTAGTATAAGGAATTTGTATGTTGGGTAAAAGTGCTATCAGAAGAAACACCAATCTAACGGTTAAATTTCAGTTCAATGAAGTGAGTTTTCTAATCCATCGCGAAACCAATCAATCTTCGATCAAGACTCGATTAAAGTAACTCTTCAAAAAATCTAATAACAAACGCAGTTTTTTAGAGCTCGCACTGCCGGGGGGAAAAACGCCGTAGACATTAATGTCTTTCATAGCGTAGTCGTCTAGTACCGACATCAAGGTCCCTTGACGGATCTTAGGAATGGCATCGTACATCGGAATTTTTGCTAAGCCATGGCCTCCTTCGACAAAAGCGGTTCTGGCGGCTGCGTTATTGGTTTCAATGCTTCCCTTCACACTGACTGTGTAAGATCGAGAACCTTTGGTTAACTCAATATTACTCGCCGTCAATTTATAAATTACCCACTCATGATGACTAAGATCACTAGGCTTTTGGGGTATACCACGTTTTTCAAAATAACTAGGCGCGCCGCATAAACAGGTTTTTAATGTCGATAACTTCGTTGCTTGCAAACCTGAATCTGGTAACGGAGCACCGCGAATAGCCAAATCGATACCTTGCTGCAAAATATTCACCACTTCATCGGTGAGCATGACATCCAGTTCTATCTTTGGGTAAAGCCCGCGAAATTCATTAAGTGCAGGAACGATGGTTTGCAGTCCGACGTTAACGGGACAAGTTATTTTAAGGCGACCTATGGGATCTGTTTTCAAATTCTCTATTTGCTGATTAGCTGCCGTAGCTTGCTGAGCGATAACTCGACAATGTTGATAATAGTCATTACCAGCTTCGGTTAATGAAATAGTTCGGGTAGAACGATTAAGCAGTGTAATAGCCAGTTGCTGTTCAAGTTTTTTAATATGATAACTAATCACTGCCCGCGATAACCCTAATTGTTTAGCGGCACCGCTTAACGTCCCTTGCTCAACAACTTGGGCAAAAACCACCATACTCTTTAATTGTTCAAATGAAATATTCATTCATTTACCCTCTTTAACTTTCTTATCAAAACATACGCCATTGTATTAATTATTGATACAATGAAATCAAAATTATCTGCATTGTATGATTTAAATGGAGGCGTAAACTGTGGGTTATCAACTTACACATCGAGTAAAAGCAATGACTACAAAACACGTTTTAATGGTTTTAACCTCTCACAATCAACTAGGTAATACTGGCGAGAAAACTGGCTTTTGGGTTGAAGAGTTTGCTGCCCCTTATTTTGCATTTAAAGATGCTGGCTATGAAATAACTTTAGCTTCTCCATTAGGTGGACAGCCACCTATCGATCCAAAGAGCGAATTAGCTGACTTTCAAACGCAAGATACACAGCGTTTTAACAATGACGAACAAGTGAAAGCGCAATTATCGAATACGCTAAAACTCAGTCAAGTAATTGCATCAGATTACGACGCCATATTCTACCCTGGTGGCCACGGCCCATTATGGGATTTAGTCGATGATGCTGATTCAATGGCCTTAATCCAATCAACAATAGACGCAAATAAGCCGGTAGCAACCGTTTGTCATTCAAGTGCTGTGCTACTTAATATCAAAGACAATAACGATACTTACCTTATTAATGAAAAAGCAGTTTCAGGCTTTACTAATAATGAAGAAGCGGCTGTTGAGTTAACCCAAATCGTCCCTTTTTTATTAGAAGACGAATTAATTAAACGCGGCGCTGACTATCAACGTGCAGCTGATTGGACACCTTTTGCGGTTCAAGATGGATTGATTATCTCAGGACAAAATCCAGCGAGCTCTGCGCTTGTTGCGCAAAAGCTTATCACTCACTTGAGCCAATAATTACTAGGACTTTTTATGTTAAATTTTAGCTTTCATAACCCAACACGTATTCATTTTGGTTCAAATCAAATAACTCAGATCACCAATGAAATTCCGGCAGATGCCAAAGTGCTTTTAGTGTATGGCACTGGTTCAATCAAGAATAATGGCGTATACCAACAGGTGACCGACGCCCTCAAAAATCATCAATGGTTTGAATTCTCGGGCGTAGAGCCGAACCCTAGTTACGAAACGTTAACCAGAGCCTTACCAATAATAGCGTCAGAAAACATCGATTACTTACTCGCGGTTGGTGGTGGCTCTGTTGTAGACGGCGTTAAATTTATTGCCGCAGCAGCACAATTTGACGGTGATGAGCCTTGGGATATCCTCGCCAAAGGGGCTCCTGTGACAAAAGCACTACCGATTGGCGCCGTACTGACTCTGCCAGCAACAGGTTCTGAAAATAATGGCAACTCTGTGGTAACACGTGGCCGCGACAAACTGGCTTTTGCAAGCCCGTTAGTAAAACCTCAATTTGCAGTGCTTGATCCAGCAGTAACACTCACATTGTCAGATCGCCAAATTAGTAACGGCGTCGTTGACGCATTTGTTCATGTGATGGAGCAATACCTCACTTACGATGTGAATGGGAAGGTGCAAGATCGCTTTGCTGAAGGACTACTGCAAACGCTTATCGAAGAAGGTCCAAAGGCATTATTACCAACGACTAAAGATGATTTAGAGATTCGCGCTAACATCATGTGGTCGGCAACGATGGCACTTAATGGCTTAATTGGCGCCGGCGTGCCTCAAGATTGGTCAACGCATATGATAGGACATGAGTTAACAGGTGGCTATGGCATCGATCACGCTCGTACGCTTTCAATTATCCTACCCGCTGTAATGAAAGTGAAACGCAATGACAAGCATGGAAAATTACTACAATACGCAACGCGTGTTTGGAATATCACCGACGGTAGCGATGATCAGAAGATCTCGCAGGCGATAGCCTTAACTGAAGGCTTTTTTAAAGAAATGCAAGTTCCAACAAGACTGTCAGATGTGCAGCTAGGTGAGACTGAAGTAAAAGATATCTTAGCGAAGCTAGACGAGCATGGTATGCGAGCACTGGGTGAACACGGCGATATTGATTTAACTGTCAGTGAGCAGATCCTCAATAGCGCATTAGTCTAAGCAACCCACTTTCTTTTGCGATAAACTAATTGACAGTGTTGTTAAGCCCATTGAAATCATGCGTTAGTTAGCCTGCCACTCGCTGCTAATTAACGTTTTGTTTGCTTGATTTATTTGACCATGAAACACACCACCAGCGTTAATTTTCCCTACGCCTTTCGGCGTTCCTGTCATCACAATATCACCATCTTCTAAGGTAAAATGCTCCTTCAACGATTCAAGAATTTGTTGCGGTTTATACATCATCAGCTCAACGCCGCCTTGCTGAATAGCCTCACCATCGATAGCTAGTTTTAGGCTTAAACTGTCATCGATGTTCTCGATACTGACAAAATCTCCCATCACCGCAGAGCCGTCAAATGCCTTGGCGCGTTCCCATGGTAGGCCTTTGGCTTTCAGTTTGCTTTGGAGCTGACGTTTAGTGAGATCGAGGCCAAAACCTACAGCGCGAAATTCGCCGCCAATGACCATCAGGCAGATTTCGCCTTCGTAATGCAGTGGCTCTTGGTGAAAGCTGATTAGTTCGTTTGAAATCGCGCTATTGGGTTTAAGAAACACCACCATTTCGTCAGGCATTTCATTACCGAGTTCTTGGATATGATCGACGTAATTACGGCCGATGCAGATAACTTTGCTGGGAGTGATGGGCTTGTCATCGAGATTAACGCTATTCATGAGCTAAGAGTACTTTCAAATTAAATTTGCAAAGTATCTTAGCCCAAGTAGCAACAAGCCGACAGTGTTAAAGTTTAAATTGTGCGACGTTGCGGTTTACTTCATCCATCGAAGCGATGATTTGTGTGCTGTTAGCATCTAATGTCATACTACCTTTGGCTGTTTGCTCTGCAATATCAATGATTTGTTCTAGATAACCATTCACATGAGCCGTCGCCGTTTTTTGCTCCTGAGTTTGCACACTAACAAATTCACTACGCTCTTTAATCCCTACGACTCGCTCTAATACCTGATTAAGTGCTGTGGCGACTTCAGAGTTTTTATTAACACAACTATGAGCGCGCTGTGTCCCTGACTCCATCATCGTTTTAGCATCTTGTGCCTGCTGTAAAATGGTACTGATTGTGTCGTGAATATTGGTCGTAGATTCTTGTGTTTTCATGGCTAAAGTGCGAATTTCATCCGCAACTACTGAGAACCCTCGGCCCGATTCACCAGCGCGTGCCGCTTCTATTGCAGCATTTAATGCAAGAAGATTAGTTTGATCGGCAATGGCTTCAATGACGTTAAGTACATCGGCTATTTGCGTGCTCGAGTTACTTAACGAATAAATGACATCGCTGGTTTTTTCAATATCTGCTGAAAGGTTTGCGATCTCATTAACCGCCTCTTCCACCAATTGAACGCTAACTTGAGTTTCTTCATGAATACCGTCTGCTTGAGTTTTAACTTGCCCCGCGCTTTGTTCGACAGTGTTCATTGATGAATTAACCTGAGTCATCGCACTACTGATATTATCAATCTCTACTTTTTGCTGAGAGGTACCGCGTTGAGTATTAACAGCGACATCTGAAAAGTTAGCTAAACGTTCCTTAGTTGTCGCTACCGATGCTGATATATCAGCGACAGTGACATGCACTTTAGCAATAAACTCATTAAATTCAGTAGACAATTGAGCCACTTCATCATCGCCTTTCATCGCTAAGCGTTTCGTTAAATCGCCATCGCCACGGGACAACTCAACAACAGCATCAATAAGCGTGTGAATAGGCTTAGTGAGTTTACCCGCTAGCACGATGGCAGAGATCAATGACACTAGTGCAATAACACCAAGCAACGATAAACTAACGATGAGTTTATCGCTAATTGAAATTTCCACTTCGTTCGCACGTATTTGAGCGTCGTTTATTGTCGTTTCAACAAGTTTATTAAGGCGCTTTACGATATCGGTTTGCTGCTGATCTAACACGATTTGAGAAACTAGTGTCCCTTGCCTTTTACCGGATATTCGTTTTAATACGTTTTCAGACCAACGTTTTTCTAGTGTTTCAATTTGCTGGATCTCCTGAGCCATTGACGTTGAGAAGCTGTTGTCTTTTGCAATGGTTAATTGTTTTTCAAATTGCGTAATAATACTCTTAAAATCACGTTTAACAGCGTCACTTGATTGGGGCTGAGTCATTTGAGTAATACTAGCTGCAAATTGATTTGCTTGGTTAAAAATATCCCCCGCTGAGCGACTGCTGCTAACAGCATTTAATGGCTGTTTAAACGCAAACACCGTCACACTGCCTTGTTCTTTTAACGCAATAACCAAGTAGACGCTGAGCGCAGAAAACACCAGAATCATACTGATAAAGCTTAATAACAGTTTGTTTCGAATCGTCATTGTGGCGTCCTAATACGGTAAAATGGGCAAAGTCACAGGTTTGTCGTCACCGGTAAGCGTTAATAAAAATGCTTTGATATCGGCAACTTCTTGCGAGGTTAATTGGATGTTTATGAGTTGCGGTGACCGTGACTCTCGCGTGACCAAATCAGACGCGTAGTGCTCGATAACCTCTTCTAGTGTTTTAAAACGTCCATCGTGCATATAGGGGGCACGCTGACCAATATTACGTAACCCTGGTGTCTTGAATGCGAAGTTTTCTAAGGCGTTATTTGTGCGTGCGCCGAGCCCTTTGTCAGTGCCAGACAATGCAATATCGTGAAATCTATTGTCGGTAAAATTCCAACCTGTATGGCAGGTCATACACAGTGCTTTACCATTAAATAGTTCAAAGCCTCGTTTAGCTTGATGAGAAATAGCCTTTTGATCACCTTCAATCCAGCGATCAAAGGGCGCAATGCCAGACACAATAGTGCGCTCAAAGGTCGCGATCGCTTTCTTGATATTTTCAGTAGTAACACCTTCACCATTAAAGGCTCGCTGAAACCATGTTTGATACTGAGGTACAGCACTAAGGCGCTCAACCACAACGGCCATTGGTGTATTCATTTCTACCGTTGACTCTATTGGCCCTTGTGCTTGTTCTTCAAGCGTTGGCGCACGACCGTCCCAAAAAAACTGATTGCCCCATGCTGCATTAATAACCGTCGGAGAGTGGCGATCTAATGCAGTATTTTGTGCGCCCACAGACAGTGTTGTGGCATCTTCCCAACCAAAGCTTGGGTTATGACAAGTGGCACAGGTCATATTAAAGTTTTGCGATAAACGCGGATCAAAAAACAACATTTTCCCTAATGCTGCCTTTTCTGCTGAGTACAAGTTATTACTCGGAAAAGGAATTTCAGTGGGACGTTTATACAATGCTTGCCATTGATTGGCACTTGTCGGTAATGAAAAAATTACCAAGCAAGAAAGAATAAATTGCGGAATTCGCAATAAAAAAACACTTTTTTTCAAGACATTGCTCCTGATTACACAGTATATTTGTAAATAAGATGACGAAGATAAGGGTTAGCAATAAATAATCTATTGATTAGACTTATCCGTTGACAGGACATCAGAAAGTGAATTGATAGATAATATTTCACTGGATTTGGAATAAGTTATGCCATGTGACACTAGTCACTAAAGAGTGAATACAGATGACTCAAGAAAACGATCCCATTGCCTTAATGCAACAAGGTAATTACGAAGCAGCAAGAGCTGGCTTTAAGGCACAGCTAGAAAAAAATCCAACAGCCGTCAATGCACTGCACTTTTATGGCATGCTTTCTATCATCCTTAATGATATTGCCGATGGTATTAGCTATATGTCGTTGAGCCTATCGCTATCTCCTGATAACTCTGCATTTATTAGTAATGCGATTCAAGCATTGGAATTGTTAGCACACAACAAGCATGGCAATGCTAATAAAATACTGAGCCAACAGTTAACAAAAGCGACTAAAAATCATGTACCTAGTGCCCTCAGTGTTGCCAAGTTTTACCTTAAAAAAAAGCAAGCTAAAGATTGCTTAGACGTGTTGGCGCCTCATACTTCTCCGTCATTTGAAACACTGTTCTATAAGGCTATCGCTCATCAATTATTGTCACAAAAAGAAGTCGCGCGCCGCGCAATGGAACGGGCATTAACCTGCAAACCTTATCATCCCCTCTATTCTAGTAAAGAGGCCAACGACAAGCCGCGTGTATTGCTGATTTATGCCTTAGAAAACCTTGATTTTGTGCCACAAATTGGTGATGAGATCGCTTTTAGTATTTATGGCGGTCATTTTGATGCCAACAAGTTCATTGATATAAACCAAGTCAATATTAGCCGTTTGTTTGTGAGTGATAGTGATAACTTTAGAGAGTCAGTAAAACAACTTGGCCATTATGACTTAATCATCAATTGTATCGCTGATATGGAAGTTTGCGCTAATGCACTGACGCTATTGACTCAGTTTGAACGTTTTACTCATGAAACAATTAATCCACCAACGGCTGTGTTAAATACATCGCGCGTAGATATTTACCAACAATTGTCATCATTATCTTTACAAATTGCCGACACTAATATTTTTCACTCTAATGCGCAGTTTGCTCATTATAATAGTGGGTTTCCAGCGTTAGCTCGTCCACTTGGCAGCAGCACAGGGATAGGGTTAGTAAAGCTTGAAGATAAAGAGTCTCTTGACCAATATTTATCACAAAGCAATGGTGAAATACTCAATATTTGTCCATTCATCGACTTTAAATCAAGCGATGGTTTATACCGAAAGTATCGCGTGTTTGTTATCGATGGTGAGATCTATCCGGAGCATTGTGTTGCCCATAACCACTGGAATGTACATAGCTCGTCACGGATGACATTAATGAAAGATAATGAACAACTGCGCCAACAAGAGCGACTTTTTGTCGACGATATATCTACTGTCTTGTCCCCTGCACATCAAGCAACCATTAAACAAATTTATAAGAAACTGTCACTTGATTATTTTGGCATTGATTTTTCGTTCACGACTGACGGGGAGCTTTTAATATTTGAAGCGAATGCAGGAATGAGAGTTAATACAGACTATTTGAAGGACTTTGAATACTTGACTACGCCAATTACCAAAATAATTGACGCATTCAAACAAATGATTAACTACCGAATAACGACTTAATTACTGTTTAAACGGCGTTAACAC
This sequence comes from Gammaproteobacteria bacterium MedPE, assembly GCA_001874365.1. Taxonomy (GTDB): domain Bacteria; phylum Pseudomonadota; class Gammaproteobacteria; order Enterobacterales; family Psychrobiaceae; genus Psychrobium. The sequence goes on from MPDF01000014.1 coordinate 20,145, forward strand.
TTAGGTTAAAAATAATATTCTAAACTCACTTCAATATTATCATCATTGCGTAAGTTATAGAGTACATTACTCGGTTCATTGCTACTGAAAATACGCGCATCGACACGCCATTTCCAGTTGTCGTCTATACGACTGGAAGCCTCAACAAATGCACTGCGCGTGTTTGAATGATCGAGATCTTGAATCATGCCAAAGAGCACTTCTGTGCCATTTACATCATTGACTACCAAACGAGAACCTAACATTACATCATTTTGTCCTGCGGCTTCAAAGCTGCTGTCGCGATCGTCAAACTGATATTCCATTAACCAGCCGATGTCCCACACCGAATCAAACACGCCAACAGAGGTGTATTCAAACCCCGTAGTCATTGCAAAATAATCCTGCGGGACAAACAAAGAATCATCATCATAGTGACGTGTTATCCCTTCAAATTTCAGGATCCATGAATCCACAACAGCCAACACGTCAACGCCCACTTGTGATATTTGACGATAATATGCACTTAGCGAAACCCTGTCTCCACGATTATTACTATTGAGTGAAAGGTTAGGATCACGTGATGTGCCATCAAAATAAGAGACGCCAAGCTCCCATATATCAATGCTATGGCTCCAACGTACAGCAAAGTCAACGTGATGTTCTTCATCAGACGATTGATATTTCACGTTGTCAGTATCCACGATATAAGGCCCGCGCAAGCGCCCGTTTTCGCCAGCAAAAGTTCGCTCACGAAACCCCGGTAGTACAAACAAATCCAAATTACCCCAGTCACGAACCAAGGTTAGATTAATCATTGGCTGACCCAATTTATCTTCGCCATCAACGGCTTCAATAGCATCAGTTTGATTAATGATATCAACTAAATGCGCCGACTCAGTTTGTCCCCAAAAAACACTGCCGATACCTGTCCGTATTTCCCAATCGTCACCGACGTGAAGCCACATCAGTTCACGAATATCGCCATGGCTACGTTCGTCGTCTTCGTTATCCCAACGGTAAAACGGTTTAAACGTAATACTATCTAAATCATCATTCCAACTGTGATAAATTTCTGGCTCAATAAACATTGAAAACTGTTTATCAACTTGCTTTGGATACAAAGCATCTTGCGTATATAAGCGATAATCCGCAGCCGCTTTTACCGACACTTGCGTCTCGGCAAAGCTACAGGTTGCGATTAAGCCACTTAATGCGATAGCCAGTGTGCTTAATCGATTCATTATCTAGCTCTCTTTAACGTCGCCTTGTTAAAGTCTTTAGCGTTAAGACCCGTATTAAATGCCAGCTCTTCAATCAAATAATCAGTGCTTTTTTTGGTTTGATTATTCGTCATGTTTTGTTTGTGTGAACGCCAATATTTGTCTAAATACAATTTGTAATCAGAAAAGGTTAGCGTTTTCAGCAAACTGTTTTTACGATCATAAAATTCAATTTTATGTGCGCGATAATGTGAATGATCCATCCAAATAATTTGACGGGTATAACCCGAGTTTTTATCAACTGGATCTAGTTCAACAACATACGATAGCTCACCATTGATGGTTTCATCACGTAAAAATTTGTAGGTATATTTTTCAATTTCAAACGAGCTCAAATCTTCAAATGCAAACTCACTGCCCATAAACGGACCTGACTTATTACGTGAAGCAATACGTTTAACTCGCTTAAGCGCTGGTAAGTACATCCATTGCTCATCAGACTTAACAGCGTGAGAGAAGCTCAAGAACGCCGTGCCTTTTACATCACGAGGCTGTTGAAAAATAGTCAGCGCTTTGTCGCCATCGTCAGCCACTTCAAGCGATTTAATTTTCATTTTACGTACTGTTTCTTGTCCTTTAGCATTACGTAAAATCATTTGTGCTTTGGCGGTTGAATCTCCCCAACCAATGTCTCGAGCTTTGCGCTCTTTAGCAATTGCCAATCCCTTTTCTTGGGCAGTTTGTGCCAGCACAGATCCCGCAATTAAGCTTAATCCTAAGGCGGATACTGTCAATAATTTATGCAGCTTGTTCATCGCTTGCTCCTTGTGATTTTTCTGAATTTGAAGTTTTGTCTAACCATAGTAAATAGGCAGGTAAGAATAAGAAATCAACAACTAATGCGGCCACAATAATTATTGCGGTTAGCAGGCCCATATCGGCATTAAGTCTAAACGACGACAACGCTAGAATTGAGAAGCCGATTGCTAACACGAGCGTTGTTATCCACAATGCTTGACCAACACTGGCAAAGGAATAACGGATACTATCTTGTGTTGATTTACCTTCATTCTTGGCATGTTGGTATTTACTTAAAAAGTGCACGGTATCGTCAACAATAATACCCAAGGTCATACTTAGTACGACGGATAGTCCCATGTTGATTTCACCGGAATACATTCCCCAAATACCAAACCCGATACAGGCTGGCACTAGATTTGGGATCAAGCTAATTGCTCCTAAGCGCCATGAACGTAATGCAAACACCAACAGCCCTGAAATCAACACCAATGCGAACAGTGTTCCCATCAGCATGCTGCTCATATTTTGTTGCCCGATGTGAGCAAACATTAAGTTAGGACTAGCAGCAGCCATACGTAAATTTGGTGCATTTTGAGCCATCCATTGCTGAGTACGTTGTTCAAACTCAGTAAATTCAACGCTGCCTAGGTTTTGTAAAATTGCGGTAATGCGTGTTGCTGACTTATCAATATTGATTTGATTATTCAGATCAAGACCGTACGGCAGTGACATCTCATATAACAACAAATACTGTGCTGATAATTCTCTGTCTTGAGGTAAACGGTAATACGACTCGTCATCTCCGTGCATGTTCTTATTTAAACGCTTGAAGGTATCACTAATCGTTAATACGTGATCAACTTCTGGTTGCGCACGTAGCCAGTTACTAAAGGCATCGACTGTTTTCAACATCTCTGGCTTATTAAGCCCAGATGCTTCTTCACTGTAAAGCGCGAAATCAATGGTCGACATACCACTTATGTTTTCCTGCTGGAAATCAGTTGACTGTCTAAACGCGGTACTTTCATCAAAATAATCGGTGGCAATGTCATTCACATTATTGTTAAAGGTTGCCGTTATCGCAATCACCATAACAATTAAAGAAATTGGCAATAGTCGACGATGATTATCAATGACTTTGTCACCTAATCGTTCGATCCAATGACTTTTTCCAGTGGTTACTTTAACTGCGCGCATCGGTAATATTTTCAAAATAGCTGGCAATAAGGTAACTGACAACACGAAAGCAATCATGACACCTAAGGCTGTTAAATTGCCTAAGTCCGCCAGTACCGGAACATCAGAGAAGTTCAGAGTTAAGAAGCCAATTGCTGTTGTCGCAGAAGTAATAAAAATAGGCATTAAATTGAGGTTCATACTGTACTCAAGCGCCTGCTCTTTCGTTTGTCCTTGCCTCATTGCATACAACATTGATGAAATGACATGGACACAATCGGCAACGGCTAGCGTCATCACCATCGTTGGTACATTAACCGTTGCGGTACTTAAGAAATACCCCATCCATCCTGAAATCCCCATGGTTGAAGCAATAGAGACGATAATAATAATGAGCGTTGCAAAGGTTCCTGTAAAAGAACGTAATAATACCCATAAAATGATAATGACCATTAAGAACATCAACGGCACTAAGGTACTTGCATCCTTCTGCGCTTCCGTCGCGAAGGAATCATTCATGAATACGATACCTGTGTGGTAGAACTCGTGATCAGGGTATTTATCTTTGAAACTGTCGGTTAAGTCGGTAATAGATTTTGCAATTTCCATCACGGCCAATGCCGCTTCCCCCGCTGTTTCAGGGTTATCACCATCAGGTAACTGAACGGTAATACTAATGACAGCAACTTCTCCGTTCTCTGACACGATGCGTTTGACTAAATTAGGTTCAGAGGTTGCTATGCTCTTAGCTCTAGCGATAGCCTCTGGTGTCATAGATTCAATATCCATGACGAGATCTTCGACGATTAGATCGTCTTCTTCTGCCCAGGTATGCTGATAATTAGAAAGTGAATCAACCCGTGTTGAACGAGGCGTTTGCCAGGATTCATCGGTTAATTCTTTAATGAGTTGAAGTGTATTTTTATTAAAAACATCACCCGATTTCGGTGCGATTATGATATTGGCATTTTCGTTTTTATTAAAAATACCCTGCATCTTTTCAAATGCAATTAACTGCGGATTTTCACTGCCGAAGAAAACTTTATAGTCACCTCGAAAATATAAATTTTGACCGCCCATTCCAGCCACTACAAAGAAAACAATGCCAAACAACAGCATTAACCACGGTTTCTTAATGACGACTTCAAGCCATAAACGTTTCATGATTCTTATCCCTAAATTGACGATTCGTCACTTAAGTTCAAATAAAAAGCAGCGTTAACTTAACGCTGCAACCTCTGCGGCAAAAACTTCTTTCCCAATGCGTTGCCAAGTAGCGTGATAATCCAACTCATCACTCATTGGCAGCCACTTTAATCCATCTAGTAGCACATTCATGTTAAACAATAATGCATTAGACATATCAAGTCTAGCAACGGCTTCGGTGTCTTGTGCACTCGCTAAAATTGCACTTGAACCAAAAGACATAGACCACAACGCAAAACAAACTGCATTGATGTCATCGCGCCGGTTAGGTGTCATATCACCAGCCTCAATAGCTTGCGCAATAAGCTCATCAACTAGCAGAGTGATTTCCATCTCTAACTCTCGTTGAATCGCAATACGCCCTGTACTCGCCCGCTCTAACACCGCTGGTGTCTTAACCATTAATACACAAAATGACGCAGTCACATGCATTTGACTGTGTAGTTGGTGTGCATAAACTATGGCTAAACACTTTTCGCGAGAACTACCTTGCATCTTCAACGCTCTTTTCACCAAAGAGATAATGAACTTCATTCCTTTGGTTGACAGCGCACAAAATAAATCTTCTTTGTTAGCGAAATGGTTATAAACAGTGCCCTTTGAATAATCACAAGCAGCCACTAATTTGTCCATTGTTAAACCTGAGAACCCTTCATGAGCCATGATTTTTTCAGCCACATCAAGTAGCTCCAACTCACGGTTCATTACGTTTTGTTCGCGTTTTGTTAGCGCCCGGCGAATAAAACATTTAGGGTTATCATTGCTATCACATTTTTGCATCATTGGAACAACGGCTAAGCCGCCCTTAGTTTTTTGACGCTTCGTCAAACTTTGACGAAGCGTCATTTTATGATCTTTATTGTAAATTTCAAGTACATTTTATCAGTATCTGAGTTTGATAATACTAATTCTTTTAGGAGAGTAGCTGACTGAATGCACACTAAAGATGATTTTAAGCACACTTTTATGCTTAAAATCATCTAAATAACGGCAAGATTGCATACCATGAGACAAGTGTTAATAAGAAATAGTACGTCAAAAATACCGTTTAAGTAGAGTAGCAGTTTTTACCACGCTTTTTAGCTCGGTATAAAGCAGTATCGGCAAGCTTCAATAGACTATCACTAGATTCTTCTTTCTCCGCATTATATACGGTGATACCAATACTTAAGGTTACATAGTCAGCAACATCACTGCGCTGATGAGGTATGTGGTCTTTTTTGAGTTGCTCTAAAATGCTATCAGCTACAATTTCAGCACCACTGAGCGGCGTATTAGGCAACAAACAGACAAACTCTTCGCCACCATAACGAGCAACAAAATCTTCTGGTCGACGCATTACAGATTTTAAAGCACTAGCAATTTTTTGCAGACACTCATCACCCTCAATATGACCGTAGAAATCGTTATATTTTTTAAAATTATCAATATCCATCATAAGAATAGCTATTGGCCACTGCTGTCGCTGAGCGGACAATAATAAGTTTTTAATCGCCTTGTCTAACCCGCGACGATTGGCGACATTAGTAAGGCCATCAGTTAAAGAAGACTTTAATAACTCTTGTTTTTGACGTTCAATGGTCTGTGCAAACTCTTCAAATGATTTGGCAATGGCGGTGATTTCATCCTTGCCTCCGACTTTTAAGTCAATACTTTCACCAGCCAATCGCGACACCACTTTTTTATTCAATAAAACTAAACGTCTAATTAGGCGACGCTGAATATAAAAAACAATAATGATTATAACGACAAAGGTAACAATTGCAGCACTACCTAAGGTCTTAGTTTGGGCGTCAACGGTCTCTGAAAAGTCCTTAATATCTTCAAGTACTGTTCCGTTATACTTAAACGATTCATATTCAGCTAATCTCGCATAATCAATCACTAAGTTTCGGACAAAATCAGCACGTCCATGCGTTCGGCCAAGCACACGTAATGATTGTATCTTCATTGCCATCGCGCCATCCGCAGCCACTAAACCTTCATAAAGATCACTTAATAGTAACTTCTGAGAATCTTCAAAGTTTAATGTCTCGACTGAACGATTATAGAATTTGGTGATGTTTCTTGACATATTCTTAATTTTATTGAGGCGCTTAAACGATAACCCCTCTTCTGCCATTATAACTAAACGGCTAACCGTATGTGCAAAATCACTATGAGCCAGCTCTTCATCGTGAATCGCAATATCATGAATTCGATAAACAGCACGGCGCTGCTTAAGCAATAAATCACTAATAGTTAACTGCTCTTCAATTAACGCATTTAATGCATCTATTTCTTGGGCAATGACATCCAATTGCATTAATAAACGCTGCGCATTCCCAAGCTCGACAACCCGCGGTCTGATTGCAGAAATTTTTACTTTGAGATCATCAAACGCAATTCGCCGTTGGCCTTGTGAATTGGCCATTGTAAGACTATCGGTAGCGTACGTTAACTCATTAACTTGACTGTACATCTTTGCATAGCTCATCACCTTGGGAAATGAGGTTGCCGTTGTATCATCTAGCAACTTTTCGAAGGCAGCTAATCGGTCGTACGCGATCAACGCTACAATGGAACTCAGCACCAAGACAATTGAAAAAGATAGTGTAAATACGGTATTGAGCGATGAATGAACACGTCGATACTTTTGCTGACTGTCGCTTATTTTAAATGGCACAGGTTTATTATCTTTCATTTATTTTTGCTTTTATATCAACTAAACGTCCATCTATTTGCGGAGATAACATTTTGTCACGGGTAATATTATCGGTAACAATATCAGACACCAACCGAATAGCTAGATGCTTCGCATCGAGTTTTTTCAAATCTTTAAACATAGTATAACCATCACCACCAGACACTAGATAATCTGTCGTGGCAAGCCGATACATTTGAGTGAGTTGAATATCCTGACCATTAATTTTAATCGATTTAACACGCTGACCAACAGGCTCTCGACTATCAAAAGTAATGGTCATGCCAGATATTTGAGCGAAACGCCCCTTATAAACATCAATTGCGCTGACAGCATTCTCCATCGCCTCAAATAAGGTTGCCCCACTAATTTCAATTAACGCAATCATACCGCGATATGGCAATTCATTAGCGATCGTTTCACGTGTTATAGGGCTTCCAGCTGCATAATTGAGATCGCCGCGAATTGAACCACTATTAATAATTGAGATTTGCGCATCTGCAAACTCTCTCACACTGTCAGCGATATAATTACCAAAAGCATTTTCAGAACTACGCACTATTGTTCTTTTAGTTGTTATCGGTACCGTGAACTTTCCAATTTCTACCGCCAAAATCAATTTAAGTCGATCAACATGACCAGCGACTTGTTTTGCAACTGCTTTATCTTGCTCATACTTATCTATGTCTTTAATAACGTATGAAAAATCTTTCAAGTGAGAAGGTGACTTGTTATCTATCGTCAGTGATAAAACGGCAATACCATCGGGTGACTTAATGAACACATCGCGTTCATGGTATTTTCGAGAAGAATAATCAATATCTTCATAGCTTTCATCTTTGTGTAAGCTAACGTCAATAACATTATCATCAAGCAACTGATTAATCACTGGATAGTAGCCCGTATATTGCAATACTAAGAGCTCTGCCCCTGCTTCACGCAGCTCTGCAGCCGCTTTTTTAATAGCACGTTGAGGATCAGTCAATGACACTTGGCTAAAAGTATAATCTTCTAAGTCAACATTATCGATTATTGACATAAAACCAATGGTGACACCGTGTTGCTCGGTAATTGTACTATTAACAATACCATCGAGTCCTTGATTTGTTTTAGCATCAATAACATTAGTCGCAACGATAGGAAATGTGGCGTCATAAGACCGCAAAGAAAGATTTTTAGCGTAAAAACTAAACTCTCGTCTACTGACACCCATTGCATCGGGCTCAAGAGAATTCAGTAAATCTATAATGTGAGAACCTTTATCAAAGGACGAGAGAATACTAGGCCCTAGGCTACCACCGCCAAAGAAGAAAAAGGTTTTTTGATTAGCTCGGCGTTGCTGCTTAAGCATTGTTGCCAGCTTTGCATAACGCCCTTTATTACCATGAATTTCAGGCATTTCACTAGCAAATACAATATTCACTTTTTGATGAGTAATTTCACTTCCTGACACCGGCATACACGCCAATATCATCAAAATCGACACAATCAATCGCAAAATAATTCCCTCAACAAACGTCCGTATTACTAATCTAGACTTTTTAGCTAGCTACTGCAATTGACAGTATACAAAAGATGTAAAATAACTGTAGATCGAACGCTTATTACTCAAAAAGTAACGAAAATGCTTAAAAACAGACAAATAAAGCATCGAAGCTCAGAATGTAAAATAGATAGCTTCAAACAAGATAGGCAGGAAATCAGGATAACTAATACAGTCCATAAAAAAAGCCACATGATATTGCTATCACGTGGCTTTCTATTTGTTACCTATGAAAGGCTACTGATTACTCAGCAACGATTTCGATAGTAACTGTAACATCAACTTCTGTATGAAGGTGAATAGCGATTTCGAACTCACCAGTGTGGCGTAAAGCGCCTTCTGGAAGACGAACTTCACTTTTAACAATCTCTGCACCAGCAGCAGTAACTGCATCAGCGATATCGCGAGTACCGATAGAGCCGAATAGTTTACCTTCTTCGCCAGCTGAAGAAGTGATAACAACGTTGTTTAACGCGCTAACAGCTTCGCCACGAGCTTGAGCAGTTGCTAATTTAGCCGCTAGACCAGCTTCTAATTCAGCGCGACGCTCTTCAAATTTTGCTACATTTTCTTTGCTAGCAAATACCGCTTTCTTTTGCGGAAGTAGGAAGTTACGTGCGAAACCAGATTTAACTGATACTTTATCGCCTAACTCACCTAGCTTAGCAATTTTATCAAGTAGAATAACTTGCATTACCTTTCTCCTAAAATTTCAATAACCGGCTTACTGATGTAAGTCTGTGTATGGAAGTAAAGCTAGGTAACGAGCGCGCTTGATTGCAACAGCAAGCTGACGCTGATATTTAGCGCGAGTACCAGTAATACGGCTAGGTACGATTTTACCACTTTCAGTGATATAGTTTTTCAAAGTAGCGATATCTTTGTAGTCAATTTGTGCAACACCGTCAGCGGTGAAACGACAAAACTTACGACGTCTAAAAAAACGTGCCATGGAGATTTCTCCTAATTCATCAATTCAATCGAATGAGCATGTAATACAATTTTTGGCGAGCCATTTCGGCCTTGATGCCAGACAAGATAACCACTTGCCTTAATATTACTGCCCTTGACCAACTTATTGTTGGTAATTTGATTTTCTTTTCCGCTAATCACAACTGTCATTCGGCAATAAATCTCCCGAGGGAAACCAGCTTCAACTTGTTGCGACCGATGATCCATCACAATATAAGTGTGAGGAATACCAGCGGGGCTGATCTTTTTACGTGGACTAGTACATAAAGTACCTGTCAACACGCTTGAGTTTTCAGCCAACAAGAGTCAAATTACTCAGCAGCAGGTTGCTCAGCATTTGCTTCATCGCTAGCCGGAGCTTCACGACGTTTAGTCTCACGACGTTCTTCTTTTGCTTTAGCAATGTCAGAAGCTTCAGTGATAGCGCCTTTAGTACGAAGTACTAGGCTACGGATCACAGCATCGTTGTAACGGAAAGTGCTTTCTAGCTCATCCATTACTTCTTGACCAGCTTCAACATTCATAAGAACGTAGTGTGCTTTGTGTAGTTTGTCGATTGGGTATGCTAATTGACGACGGCCCCAATCTTCTAGACGGTGAATTTCACCACCAGAATCTTTGATAGACGCAGTGTAACGCTCAATCATTGCAGGTACTTGTTCACTCTGATCAGGGTGAACCATAAATACGATTTCGTAATGACGCATTTATATTTCCTTACGGTTTATTAGCCCGTACTTGGCTCGGCAAGACCAGTATGAGGGCAAGGAATTATGGATAGCCGAATTTGGACGCGAATTATAGATTAATTGACCAGCTAGGGCAATGCCTAAACAACAATATCTACCAATAACATTAAAGCTGTGATCTAAACCGCTACAATCACTAATTTAACCAGCCTGTTTTCATTGAAACACCAACGATAACAAACAAAATTGACACAATAGTAACGGGAATAATATGCCAAGCTAATGCGCTAATATTATGCGGAGAAAGTGTTGGAATAATACGTAACCTAGCATCAATAGCTAATAGCGCAGTTAAAGCCAACAACCCAAGTTTTATACTAATAATCTTCGCTATCGGGTCACTCCAATCAAACCACATCGCCACTTGAGGTACTAGAGTAAATGCCATATATAAACCAGTAGTCACTTGAATAATTAACGCTGGAATGCCAACTTTTTCATAACCTTGCTCAAAACTTCGCAAAGACTCTACATCTTTGGTCTTTAACGCACGAGGTAGAATCGTTGTCGCAAGGACAATATGACCGCCTGTCCATACAGTTGCCGCGAGAATATGCAGTAATAATGCTATTGAATACATGATTTAATCTTCACTTAGATGATGACTAAATACTAAAAGACGTTGTTTAATGCTGTATTGATCAAAAACAAAAAAGGCCCGTTTTCACGAGCCTTTTCTACAAAAAGAAATGCACTACAAACCGCGTTGGCGTACCACTTCAAATAAACAAATGCCTGTCGTAACAGACACGTTTAAACTTGAAACGCTACCAGCCATCGGCAGTGATACTAAATGGTCACAGTGTTCACGTGTTAAGCGGCGCATGCCACTACCTTCTGCGCCCATTACAATGGCAATAGGGCCCGTTAACTTAGTATCATATAACGGTTGACTTGCTTCACCTGCCGTACCGTAAATCCAAATGCCGCGCTCTTGAATCTCACGCATCGTACGCGCCAAGTTAGTCACTTGGATCAAAGGCATCGTTTCAGCCGCGCCACAAGCAACTTTACGAACAACGGGTGTTAATGAAGCCGCGTTATCCTTAGGAACGATAACGGCATGGACACCAGCGGCATCAGCACTGCGAATACAAGCACCTAAATTATGAGGGTCAGTTACACCATCAAGAATCAGTAAAAACGGTTGGTCTGTACCATTTAAAATCTCATCAAGATCAGCTTCAGTCTTCACTCTTGCAGCGCGAACATTTGCAATAATACCTTGATGAGATTCTTCACCAGCACGATCTTCTAATTTGTTCTTTCCAACAAACGATACACTCACGCCATGGCGACGTGCTAAGCCAATCACCTTGTTCATGCGTTCGTCATCACGACCTTTTAGCGCGAAAATTTCTAAAATACGCTCAGGCTCGTTGTTTAATACGGCTTCAATACTGTGAATGCCGAATAATAAATCGTGTTTACTCATTACTTCTGATTACTCTTGCTGCTTGGTTTCGTTGATGGCTTTTTACTACGGCTATTTTTACCAGCACGTGATTTTGAAGCACCACTTTTCTTGGTGTTTTTCGCCCCAGACTTTTTATCGTCTTTTTTGACTTCTTTCTTACCTGAACTGCGTTTATTCGGCTTTGATGACTTTTCATCACCACTGCGACGAGAACTGCGGCGCTTCTTAGGTTCGAAAGAGTTAAGTGTTAAATCGATTTTCTTTTCGTCAAGGTTTACCGAAGCTACCTTAACGTCAATGCGATCCCCCATGTGGTACGTCACATTAGAATGTTCAGCGACTAACCGCGCGTTCACTTGATCAAAGTGGTAATAATCTTCTGGCAAGGCGCTAATGTGCAACAGTCCTTCAATGTTGATGTCGTCTAAACGAACAAAACAACCGAAACTAGTGACCGTTGCAATAGTTCCCGCAAAGCTATCGCCAACATGCTCAAGCATATATTCACACTTGAGCCAATCGCTTACGTCACGTGTTGCATCATCGGCACGGCGTTCAGTCATCGAACAATGAACACCTAACTCAGACATATCAGACGCCTCATAAACATGAGCACCAATTTTCTTGCCTTGCGCTTTCGCTAATTTCTTTTGCTTAACCAATAACGACTTAATTGTACGATGCAAAATCAAATCAGGGTAACGACGAATTGGCGACGTGAAATGACTGTAATTACTCAATGCCAAGCCAAAGTGGCCTTCGTTTTCCGGCGCATAAACCGCTTGTTTCATTGAACGTAACAGCATGATTTGAATTAATTCACTGTCATCGCGAGTTTTAACCACTTCAAGCAATTGAGCATAATGCTTAGGCTGCGGTTTATCGCCACCAGCAAGCTCAAGACCTAACTCGCCTAAAAATGCACGGAAGTTCATTAACTTCTCATCACCGGGTAAATCATGCACCCTAAACAGCGCGTTACCTTCGTGTTTTTCAACAAATTTAGCGGACGCAACATTCGCTAAAATCATGCACTCTTCAATCATCTTATGTGCATCATTTCGAACCAGCGGTACGATGTTTTCAATTTTACGTTTCTCGTTGAAAACAAATTGCGTTTCACTGCTTTCAAAAGCAATAGCGCCACGTTCTAAGCGTCTTGCATTTAACGCAGTATATAGTTTGTGAAGCTCTTCAAGCTCAGGTACACGCTCACTATATTCTTCACGCAATGTTTTATCACCATCTAAAATGGATGCTACTTTTGTGTAAGTAAAACGTGCATGTGAATTCATCACTGCGGGGTAGAATTTCGATCCCGATAAATTACCCGCGTCGCTAATGGTCATTTCACACACCATACACAGGCGATCAACGTGTGGATTGAGCGAACATAAGCCGTTAGATAAAATCTCAGGTAACATTGGAATAACGTTGCCAGGGAAATACACTGAATTACCGCGAGCAATTGCTTCTTCATCTAAAGCGCTGCCTTTTGCAACGTAGCTACTTACATCAGCAATGGCAACCCACAAACGCCAACCGCCACTTTTCTTACGCTCACAATAAACAGCATCATCAAAATCACGCGCGTCTTCACCGTCAATGGTCACTAACGGTAAATGGCGTAAATCTTCACGGCCTTGTTTTGCTTCTTCTGGCACGTCTTCAGACAAACCACTAATTTCATCAAGCACCGCTTGTGAGAATTCATGAGGTAAATCGTGATTGCGTAATGCCATCTCGATTTCCATACCAGGATCCATCTCATCACCCATAATTTGCGACACAATGCCCAACGGGCTTTGATGACGTGATGGACGTTTGGTGATGGTAACAATAACCACTTGGCCGTTACGTGCGCCATTCACTTGATCATTTGGAATGATAATATCTTGCGCGATACGCGCTTCATCAGGCACAACAAACGAAATATCACCATCGACAAAGAAGCGACCTACGTATTCCGTTTTACCAAACTCAACTACACGAACAATACGGGCATCGCGTTTACCGCGCCCAAACGTACTGTGCTGAGCTAATACAGTGTCACCGTGAAATACAGTGTGCATTTGTTTTTGGTCAACAAATAAGTCTTTGCCACCTTCATCAGGACGGAAAAAACCAAAGCCATCACGGTGACCAATAATTTTACCGCGCATTAAATCCATGCGTTCAGGTAGGCCATAACTGCCATTGCGGATATAAACCGCTTGACCATCACGCTCCATCGCGCGCAAACGGCGGCGTAAGCCTTCTAGTGGCTCTTCTTCGGTTATGTTGAAGGCTTGTGCAATCTGTTCACGCTTTAGTGGTGCATCAGAATTCTTAAGCAGTTCGAGGATTAATTCGCGGCTTGCGATAGGGTTTTCGTATTTTTGCTGTTCGCGCTCAAAATGAGGATCTTGATCCGCTGAGAAGTTTTTAGACATTCATTTTCGTCATTGTTAAAAAATTGGCGGCAGTATAACAGATTTATAGTTCGCTGCCTAAAAATGAATCATTTATCCTGAGATATTTTAAGTATTTGGAAACAATGCCACAATTTGCTGACTTAACTAGCGATATTAAATAAGAAATAGATGAAAGCAGCGAATGATATAACGCTTAAAACAACCATAATAGTTAGTGTTTTGGACTGGCGCATCGAGTCAACTAATGCAAATTCTGTTTGCATTTCGATAAGCTCTTCAACGGGCGTGTAAGTCTTCTTGATAGGTGCTTTATGGTTCATCTTTATATCCTTAATGAGATGTAGTACTACTGTGGACAGTACAAAAATTCATTAAGTTCCTTGTAAATAGCAATGAAGAGATAAAGCGTCTTTTTATACACCTAACAGTCTTCGTCGATGTTAAAGGTTGGCGACTCACCTACAACTGTTGGCAATACATACTCAACGTAACAACGGTTTATTTGGGTGATAACACCAATGTTGGTTACATCATTCAACCCTGTAGGTGAAATTCGTGAACGATGAGCTCCAATACCGCCTGCACCGCCTGGTTCAAACGTTGAGTCCCAATCATTGGCAAAGTCGACATCTAATATTAACGCTACGTCCGCTTCTGCCCGTGCAAAATTAGGATGATACGCAAAGTAACCATAACGAATAGTAATCGGTGAGCCGTTATAATCTAAATCTTGATAACCCGATAAATTAACTAGGTTTTTAATTTGTGCTTTCGCATGAATAAGCTGCACGCTAGAACGAAAAGTCCCCGCTAATCCATTGAGTGTAGCAATACGCGCTTCCTTCGACACGTTAATAAACTTCGGCGCTGCAGTCACCGCCAGTATGCCCAAGATAATGATAACTATCACTAACTCGATCAACGTGAATCCTTTCTGAAACTTCAATGTAGTCATAATGCTCTAACAGAATAATTTGCGCTTAAGTCAGTTAACTTTAGCACAAAAATAAATAGACAACGTTACCACGCTAACCAAATAACATGTCGTGCGCCCTTGCCATTCGTATGCGCTCGAACTGTCACAGGTTTCGTTTTAAATCCCGCTTTGACTAATCGCGTCGTAAACGCGCTATCAATACCTGCCGACCAGTAAGCAACAATACCGCCGGGGCGTAATGCACTTTTCGCCGCCTTAAGACCTGCGGGCGTATAAATCCAACCATTATCCTCAGCAGTGTGCCCTTCAGGGCCATTATCAACATCAAGTAAGATGGCATCAAATTGACTTTTTGCATTACGTAGCACTTCCCCAACATCTCCCACGTGGATCTTTGTACGAGGGTCATTCACTGGATGATTAGTTAGTTTACCTAACTCCCCCTTATTCCATTCCACCACTTCACTGATCAATTCAGCAACTGTTACTGTCGCCTCCTTGTTAAGTGAATCAAGGGCTGAGCGCAAGGTAAACCCCATACCTAATCCACCAATTAAAACTTGCGGTTTAGATTGTGATTTTATTTTTTCACACGCGAGCGTTGCTAGTGCATCTTCAGACGCATGCATACGGCTATTCATTAAATCACCGGGAATACCTGCAATTTTTATGGTGAATTCATCATTACGAGATAATAAACGAAGCTGACCTTGTTGATTGGGAATAGGCGCTGTGCCTAAAACAGTAAAACGAGCCATGGGAAGTTCCTAAGTTTCAATTGGCCAGATTATACCTATTTTCGACGGCGAAATAATCCTGCAATGATGAAAATTGCTTTCCCATAATGCATTGCTAATTGAAAAACCAGTAAGATTTATTTGCAAAACTTCACATCATAAAATTCACAACCCCTTGTAAATTAATATAAATACCTCTTTGGCGTATTTGTTGCTGATGATTATCTAACGGTTAACTCTGTATAGGGAATATTTCACCATGAATAAATTATTTAAACACCATCTTTTGATAAGTTTCGTTGTTCTTTTGGCGGTATGTGGTAGGGCGAATTCACAAGGCCAGCCATTTTCTGAATGCCCAACCGAAGCCTTTTTAATACAAGATAAATTGGCTAATTTATACGGCGTGCAATTGGCGACAGGTTTTTACGAAAAAATATCACCGAATGATTGGGGCCAAGAAAAAATGAATGCATTGGCGTTCAACATTCATGATCGTTACCTCTACGCATTTAATTATTATTACGGCACCATCGTCCAACTCGATAGTAACTACGATGTCACCATGATCCCTATCGATAATATGCCTAACAAAGGTTTTTATGTTGGTGACATTGCCGTCGCTGAAAATACATATTACCTCTACCGTCCCGGCAGTGCTTACGGGCTCTATCGCATTTCACTAGACGAAAACAACGAGGAATATCGCCAAATAGTTAATGTTATTAGCGGTAGTGACTTGAGTTTAGCCATCTACGATTTAGCCTTTCATCCTAGTAATGGTTTCGCTTACTCAGTTGATCGTTGGGGAAATCTATTAAAAATTAACGTTCAAACTGGTGCCTCGGAAACCCTCAGTAATGTCGGCCAATCAGGTACATTTGGTGCTGTATATTTCGATGTCACTGGCAACCTTTACATCAGTCGTAACAACGATGGCCATATATTTCGAATCAACACGAATTGGGATTACCCTGTGGCAGAATTCTTTGCATTTGGCCCATCATCAAGCAATAACGATGGTGCGCGATGTGCCTTAGCGCCCATTGTTTCACTCGATGCCCCAACAACGGACTTTGGTGACGCCCCTGATTCGTATGGTTCAAGCATCAATAATAACGGTGCTCGTCATGATGTTGGAGATGGCACATTGTTTCTAGGAGCGGCAGTTACTAGCGAACCAAATGCGTATGCCGACAATGGCTCGGATATTAACGACAATGACGGAATTCAATTTGCAACGGGCATCGAAGCAGGAAAAACAGCCATCGTAGAGATAACGTCTTCGGCGACAGGCTTTGTTAACGGCTGGGTTGATGCTGACAAAAATGGTCAATTTGATAATGATGAAAAGATCATATCAGAACAGGCCGTCACAGCTGGCAATAATATCGTGGCGTATGACGTGCCGACATGGAGTGAGACTGGCACAACATGGTCAAGATTTAGACTAAGCTCTCAAGCCTCATTATCTGCCGTTGGTGGTGTGTCAGACGGGGAAGTTGAAGATTATCAAGTGAATATTGCCGAGCAGAATGTTACAGCTAGCCATTATCCATCCGTTGATTCGTGGGCAACGTTAGCCTTTGAAGATAATTGGCCATTAATGGGTGACTACGACATGAACGATCTTGTGGTTTACTATCGTTTATCAAGTTACGACGTCGCTGGCACCATGTTGAGCATCAAAATTGAAGGAAAAATCGTTGCAATAGGCGCGTCTTACCACAATGGATTTGCTTTTAGGATCCCCGGTTTATTGAGTAACCAAGTAGACACGGGACGAATGAGCTTTAAGATCAACGATGTTGAGCAGAGTAATTCAGCACTCGAAACCGACAGAACTGAAGCCATCTTCATCATTGCAGATGATCTATGGGATTTTGTTACGGCCGGCGAAGATTGTAAATACTACCGTACAGAGCCGGGCTGTGGCTCCAACATTCAAATGAGTTTTTCGATTGAAATTCCATTAGTAGCCAATGTCGATAAAGCAAATATTGCAAGTTTTCCTTACGATCCCTTTATCTTTGCCGCTCAAGGCCATGAAAGAAATTACTTATTCGGTGAAGCACCAGAGCGTAGGTTTGAAATTCACTTAAAAAACCAAGCGCCTACAGAGGCCTTCCAAGAAAATTTCTTCAACCGTGGCGACGATACTTCTAATCCAAATAACGGCGAATACTTCATTAACGCGAATGGAATGCCATGGGCAATTAACATTCCTTACCAATGGCAACATCCGTTGGAGTACATGGACATAAAATTCGCGTATCCCGATTTTCATGGCTATGTCACTTCATCGGGAAGCGAAAAGACAGACTGGTTTACCGTTGAGAAAAGTACAACCAAAAATGTTTTTAAACAATAAGGAGCAAGGTATGAAACGCTTAAATACGACAATAGCATTAATAAGTAGTTTAACGTTGTTAGCCTGTGGTGGTGGCGGTGGTGGTAGTTCTAGCACGCCAACACCGACGCAGACCCCAGCGCCAACACCTGTGCCGACGCCATCACCAACGCCTGTGCCATCGCCGACACCAGTACCTACACCAACGCCTGCGCCGGATCCTAATGCAGTTTATGACACAACGGCCGAACTCGTTGTTGCAGCAGATTTTGAAATGAAGCAGGAATACGCAGTCGATGTTCGTTACACCAACTCGCAACAACGCAATGTTTATTTATCTGTGTGTAGCGACTTCACTAATGAGCAAGGCCAAGTAACCGTAAATTACAACAGCTGCTTGTTGCGTACTTCATTAACAGACAATTACAGTACTCGCTTGAATGTAGCCAATGACCATAATCAACTCGTGATGGCAATTTGGTATTTAGATGACGTAGAAAACCCACGGTATGAGTTTTGGGAAAACGACAATACGTCATCTAATAAATTATTCGCTGTGCAGTAATTCGGGCCCGTTAGCGATTAATCAATTCGAACACAGAGAAGAGCATGACAACCAAAAAGTACCCAATGATACGCCATTGATGTTTAGTCATTATCTTCTCTTTCGTTTGAGAAAATCGAGGGGAATAATCACGATTATAAGCCGCGGGACGAGCAATGATAAAAACGCCACTGACGCCCGCAAAGAGTATCATGACCAAACCGCCAGCAGCTTTACCGGAACCACTAGCAATGATTTCTAAAATATTATCTAGTAGGCCGGTATAGCGAGGTACATACCCTAGCAGGGCAGCAATTATGAATGCAGCCATTACGTAGGCTATTTTTCGATGGGTAATCATTATCTAATAAGTGGTCGCTGCGCTTTTCTAATAACTCGTTCAGGCATTAATTTAGCAAGTTTCTCTAATAACATTTCAGCTTTTAAACGTTCTTCATCGTCAGCAATAATTGAATTATAGAGCCAGTGATAAGCATTTTCGTAATCACGTGGGCTTCCTTGCTCATTACCCAGTATTTCAACTAATCGTAATTGCGCTTTCAAACTTCCCAAGCTCGACGCTTCAGTTAAATATCGTAAAGCGCGCTTCATATCCTTTTGGAAGAATTTACCAATGTGATAGTAACGCCCGAGCTGCTCAATCGCTTCAACAAGTCCTTGATGAGCACTTTGCTCCATCATATAAACACCATATTTAGCATCTTCTGGCACACATACCCCATACGCCAGCATGTCGCCATATAAAAACTGATAACTTGGCAGTTTTACAATTTCGGCGCGTGCTTTGATATCTTCGACCAACTGACAGTCATCTTTACGCACTTGTTGTAAGTGAGTATTTTTGGCAATTAATGCCAATAACTCACGTTGAGTATATAGTTGTATTACGCCCTCTTCCTCTTCGGCAGAAAACGCAGCGTTGCTAATAGTAGCCGTACTCATGGCGATTAATACACTTAAAAATAATGTCTTCATTTTAAACTCGTTGTTTGTTCTTCGTCGCACTTTGCCATTTCATCACAAAAGTTTGCACCAAACATACTCTTATTTCAAAATATCGTTACAATAGCGCCTTTAGTTTTGTCCGCTTGCATTAGGAAATATCATGGCTTTTGTTTATAACCCACCAACGACTCCATGGCTTGATATTGTTTATCAAGATAACGACATTGTCGTCGTTAATAAACCTAGCGGCTTACTGTCAGTTCCTGGACGCGAATTAATTCATCGCGACAGTGTTACCTTACGTCTAATGCGCGTGTTACCAACCGCCTTAATTGTCCATCGCCTAGACATGGACACGTCAGGCATTATGTTGTTCGCACTTAACAAAGCCGCGCAAAGTGGTATATCTCGTCAGTTTCAACAGCGTACTACGCAAAAGACCTATCTAGCCAAAGTACTCGGCCATCCAGACAGCGACACGGGCTCCGTCGATCTGCCATTAATCTGTGATTGGCCAAATCGACCATTGCAAATGGTTGACCACAATGTTGGTAAACCTTCACTCACTCATTGGAAACTACTAAGCAAAACAGATAACACCACGATGGTTGAACTAACACCAATAACCGGCCGTTCTCATCAATTACGAGTGCATATGCAACAAATAGGCCATCCAATTTTAGGTGATCGCTTTTACGGCAAGCCCGATGCGCACCCATTAGCGCCTCGCTTATGTCTGCATGCACATACATTAAGCATCATGCATCCGATTACAAAAAAACCACTGTCTTTCACGACGCCGTGCCCATTTTGATTGGCATACACATTGCTTTGTGGCTATGTTAGCTTGAATCCCGTTTAAATGAAAAATCACCTGACTTTTAATAGTGAGACTCCTATGCATCGGCCATTTATCAACGCATTATTAATTATTTTCATGACCATTGTTGGATTGACGCCGCATTTAGCCCACGCAACCACCAATACCGACGCTGCGAAAAAAATGGCTGAAACGGTGATGAAAGATAACAAACCGATGCCAAAAATGAGCAATGAAGAATCACTTGCCATGATACTTCCTCAAGAAGAAGTCACTTGGTTAACAGGAGAAAGCGGCAAATTTTTGGCATTAAAGCGCGAATACCTTGCCGCTAAGCATCGCGGTGTTGCAATCTTCGTCAGTGATTTATCCGCCCCCATCAATTACAGCTTAGATATTGAGCCTCTTCGTACAACGATTAATAATTATGGATTTTCTTCTATCACTATTAACGCGCCAAGTTTAGAGCTATTTGCGGCAGCGACACAAGATAAAACCGAAGAACAAGCGCCTGAGG
>MPDF01000140.1 GCA_001874365.1 Gammaproteobacteria bacterium MedPE
GGACTTTACTGAGCAATATGCACAGTTAAATGTAGGCGACCGTTTAAAAGTTGGCGGTAATGAGCAAGCGAACGTAATCCATTTAGACGGGTTATCTGGCGCAACGGTGACTGTTATGGTGATGAATGTTGCTATTACTAAATCAGCCACTAAAGTAGCGCAAGCGCTAGGGATTATTGATAAGAGCCAAGAAATTATTCAACCAATGGCCACTGTGCTGCCACAAGTGTTTGAAAAAGCGAATTGGCAGACACTGATTGGCGATGGTTCTATTCGCAAACTCTATCTAGATCGTAATGCCGTGGATGAAGCCTTTATGGGCACAGCTGCAGAAAATATAGAACAAGCATCGCTTGACCAAAAGCAAGACATGTATGCCGATATCTATTATGCCCAAGCAGATATTCCGACAATTGGCCGCAACCTGTTAGGTGACAGCGAATATCAATGGTTGATGAATACACTTAAAGATGGTGAGCATGCCATTGTTTTATTAGGCAATGGCTATTCATATAAAGGATCTGGTTATGTTCGAGGTGGCATTTTCGATCGCATTCAAATTTTACAAAACAATGAAGCCTTTGCATTTCGCGATTTAGATCATAACCGTATTACCGATTTATTTATCGACGGTGCACCGCACTTTAAAGAAATGTCGTTGTTTATCGTCCGTAAACATCAAGACTTTAATCCTGGCGTTGATTGGCAATTAGAGTTACTTGTTCGTCGTCAGACTGGGGCTGTTGATAGTGTCTTTACAAGTTTTAAAGGCAGTTATCACGGATTAGAAAAATACCTTGATCGCCCACCAGTGATTTTACCTGAGCCAGAACTCACGTTGACGGAGCAAGTGTGGCACGACAAGCAAGTTGAAGTTGTTGTGTTATCAATTTTAATGTTGCTGCTATTAGCGTCGCTGTTCTTTCAAGACATCCTGGTGCGCCATCCGACATTTATGCATAACTTTCGCCATTGCTTTTTGGTCGTCACTGTTGTCTTCATTGGTTGGCAGTGGGGCGGGCAATTATCCATCGTTAATGTCTTTACGTTCTTACAAGCCTTGATGTCAGATTTTTCATGGGATCTCTTCTTACTCGACCCAGTTATCTTCATCTTATGGGGCGCGGCAGCAGTTACTATGTTGTTGTGGGGAAGAGCGGTTTATTGTGGCTGGCTCTGTCCGTTTGGCGCACTTCAAGAGTTAATGAATGTCTTTGCTCGCTACATCAAAATTCCGCAATTTGAATTGCCATGGGCTGTTCACGAACGCTTGTGGGCCATTAAATATCTTATTCTATTGGCGCTCTTTGGCCTATCGCTTGATTCCTTAGCATTAGCAGAGCGCTTTGCTGACATAGAGCCATTTAAAACAACCTTCCTATTGAAGTTTGACCGAGAATGGCCGTTTGTTGCATACGCTGTCGTCTTACTCCTCATTAACATCGTGAATCGCAAATTCTTTTGTCGCTATTTATGCCCATTAGGTGCCGCGTTATCAACTAGTAACAGTGTTCGTCTGTTTAGCTGGTTACGTCGTCGTCCTGAGTGTGGTTCTCCGTGTAGAACATGTGCCGTTGAATGTGAAATTCAAGCGATTAATCCCGATGGCGAAATCAATATGCGTGAGTGTCATTACTGCCTAGATTGTCAGGTGACTTACTTTAACGACGAAAAATGTCCGCCACTTAAAAAACTTAAATACAAGAAAAGCAAACGCCGCGCCCAAGAAATTCCTGCGGTTAACATCGACTAATTTTTATTAACAAACATTTCATCATCTATGGAGAATGAAAATGAGTAATAACGAAAACAGTGTTCACAACAACAATGTAAACGAAGAACAGCTCGAAAACTCTGACAGACGTAAGTTTTTTGGTAAAACGGCATTAGTTGCTGCTGGCGCCGTAGCAGCGCCAATGACAGCAACGATGTTTGCGTCAATGGCTAAAGCACAGGCGTCAGAAATTAGTAAAAACAGCCCATTTGTTCACCCTGGTGATCTTGATGAATATTACGGTTTTTGGAGCGGCGGTCACTCAGGAGAGGTACGCATTATGGGCTTGCCGTCAATGCGTGAACTCATGCGTATTCCAGTCTTTAACATCGACTCAGCGACAGGTTGGGGTTTAACCGATGAGAGTAAAGTTATCAAAGGTGACAGTGCACACCTATTAGCAGGTGACTCTCACCATCCTCACATGAGTATGCAAGATGGTCGTTACGACGGTAAGTACGTCTTTATCAACGATAAAGCAAATTCTCGTGTCGCGCGTATTCGTTGTGACATCATGAAAACAGACAAGATGATTACCATCCCTAATGTACAAGCTATTCATGGTTTACGTGTTCAAAAAGTACCTTACACAAAATACGTAGTGTGTAATGGCGAATTTGAAATTCCAATGAACAATGACGGCAAAGCTAGCATGGATGATGTGAGTACATATCGCTCGCTTTACAATGTGATTGACGCAGAAAAAATGGAAGTTGCGTTCCAAGTGATGGTTGATGGAAACCTAGACAATACCGATGCTGATTACGATGGTAAATACTTTGCGTCTACTTGTTACAATTCAGAAATGGGGATGAACCTTGGTGAAATGATCGGCAACGAACGTGATCACGTGGTGGTATTCAGTTTGGCACGTTGTGAAGCAGCGTTAAAAGCAGGCAAATTCAAAACTTACAATGGTAATAATGTACCTGTATTAGACGGTCGTAAAGGCTCTGAATTAACTCGCTATATTCCAGTGCCAAAATCACCACATGGCTTAAATACGTCACCTAACGGCAAGTACTTTGTTGCCAATGGTAAGTTATCACCAACGGTTTCAATCATTGCTATTAACAAGCTAGATGACCTATTTAATGACAAAATCAAACCACGCGACACCGTTGTTGCTGAGCCTGAATTAGGGTTAGGCCCACTACATACAGCATTTGATAATAAAGGTAATGCTTACACTACATTATTCCTTGATAGTCAGATTGCTAAATGGAATGTAGAAGATGCGATTGCTGCTCACAATGGCAAAAAAGTTAACTACATTCGTCAAAAACTCGATGTGCATTATCAACCGGGCCATAACCACACATCGCAAGGTGAAACGCGTGATGCCGATGGTAAATGGTTAATCTCATTATGTAAGTTCTCTAAAGATAGATTCTTACCGGTGGGACCATTACGTCCTGAAAATGATCAGTTGATTGATATTTCTGGTGATGAAATGAAACTGGTTCACGACGGCCCTACATTTGCTGAACCGCATGATTGTATGATCGTACATCGCACCAAAATGAAACCACTAAAATTGTGGCCACGTAACGACCCATTCGCCAAAGAAACTTTTGCGCAAGCTAAGAAAGATGGTGTTGATGTATACACAGAAAACAAAGTCATTCGAGACGGTAAAAAAGTCCGAGTTTATATGACGTCAATTGCACCGGCTTACGGCATGGATGAATTTAGAGTGAAACTTGGCGATGAGGTTACCGTTATTGTGACTAACCTCGACCAAGTGGAAGATGTTACTCACGGTTTCTGTATGACCAATCATGGCGTTCAAATGGAAGTGGGTCCACAAGCAACAGCTTCTATTACCTTCACCGCCGACAAACCGGGTGTTCAGTGGTACTACTGTAACTGGTTCTGTCACGCACTGCACATGGAAATGCGTGGCCGTATGTTGGTCGAAGCATAGCGATAAGCACGGTTTAAGCGTAGAAAATTAACGCCCAAAATCGTTAACTAGGCGAGTTACTGTAATTATTAGGTAGCTCGCTTTTATAACAAATAAGTAGGTTTATTTTTGAAATCATCATCTTTATCAATACTACTAATACTTGTTACCTTGTTTGGCGTTCAGCCATTCGCAATGGCAACAACGTTAACGATCACCCCCAGTGATGACTTACAGCAAGTGCTAGATGCTAGCGCTGATGGCGATGTCATTAAACTAAGTGCGGGCGTTTATGCGGGTAACTTTATCGTCAACAAACAAGTGACGTTGACTAGTGCTGATTTCAAAAATAAGGCTATTATCGACGCGGGTGGGCGAGGCAACGGATTGAGGCTTATCAGCAGCAACATCACCATCAGTTATCTTAATATTGTTAATTGGGGCGACGATTTAACGGCGCAAGACGCTGGGATATCATCCGTTAAAAAAGCGAGTCATATCACCATTAATAATAATGAGTTAGTGGGGAGTGGCTTTGGGATCTGGCTGCAAAAAGCGACTCACATTAAGGTATTAAATAACACCGTTGAAGGTAATCCCCAATTACGCTCTGCCGATCGTGGTAACGGCATTCAGTTATCAAGTATTCAACATGCGTTAGTCAAAAATAATGAAGTGTTTAACACGCGTGATGGTCTTTACATTATTTCAAGTCAGCACAACACCATTGATGGCAACATCATGCACGATTTACGTTATGGCTTGCATTATATGTACTCCTACAGCAACAACGTTATCAATAACCACGCTTACAATACGCGTGCAGGTTACGCATTGATGAGCTCACGTAACTTGGTTGTGAAGGGTAACAGTACAGAAAACAGTGAAGATTATGGCTTCTTAATGAATTTTATTACCTCATCTGTCATCGAAAACAATCATATTGAGCAAGTGTGGACGAAGCCAGAAAACAAAGTGTTAGGTCGCGATGGCAAGGGGCTTTTTGTTTATAACTCGGCGTACAACACCATCAAAAATAACACAATAGATACCGCAGAAATTGGTATTCACCTGACAGCAGGCTCAGAAAATACCAAGGTCTACGGCAATAGCTTTATTAATAATCCGGTGCAAGTGAAATACGTGTCTAATAAAAAGCAAGAATGGAGCTTTGAAGGGCGCGGCAACTATTGGAGTAATTATCTGGGCTGGGATATGAACGGCGATGACATTGGTGACGCGGTATTTGAACCTAATGATGGCATCGACAAATTAACGTGGCAATACCCTGAAATGAAAATGATTATGGACAGTCCCGTTGTTTTAATTTTGCGTTGGGTGCAACGTGAGTTTCCCGTTTTAAAGCCGCCCGGCGTTAAAGATAGCCATCCATTAATGCGTGCTTCACAACAAACAAAGAAAGAACATCAGTTATTAGTTGCTGATGCTATCAAGGATCAATCATGAGTACTAAAAATGCGGTTGTTTCACTAGAAGACGTGAGCAAACACTACAAAGAATTAAAAGCATTATCCGGTGTAAATTTGCAACTAGCGCAAGGTGAAGTCCTTGGATTATTCGGTCATAACGGCGCTGGGAAAACAACCATGATGAAGCTGATTTTAGGCGTTGTATCGCCTGAATTTGGCAAAGTATCAGTGATGGGGATGCAGCCTGATGACAAGTCAGCATGGCACATGCGCGCTAAAATGGGCTATTTACCTGAAAACGTGATGTTTTACGAGCAGTTGACTGGGCTCGAAGTGCTTACCTATTTTTCGAAATTAAAAGGCAAAAACAAGGCGCACGCCAAGCAACTACTGGAACAAGTTGGCATTAGTCATGCGCAAAACAGGCCAGTAAAAACGTATTCAAAAGGAATGAGACAACGGTTAGGCCTCGCGCAAGCATTTATCGGTGAACCTAAATTGTTACTGCTTGATGAGCCCACTGTTGGGCTTGATCCCAATGCAACCGCTGAGTTTTATCGCAGTGTTGATGAACTAAAAACACAGGGCACTAGCGTTATTTTGTGTTCGCATGTGTTACCGGGCGTAGAGCAGCACATTGATCGTGCCATGATAATTTCGGGCGGAAAAACCTTAGCACTAGGTACAATCGCCCAGTTACGTTCTCAGGCTAACTTGCCTGTGAAAATTAAGCATCAAGGGCTAAACAGTGATATTGCCAGTGACAGTTTACTTGCTGGTTTCATTCACGAGGAAGATTCACTGCTTGTGCCAGAACACGAAAAAATTAATGTGTTGCGACAATTGTTGAGCAATCAATCTCTCACGGATGTAGCTGTTGAGTCCGCCAATTTAGAGCAAGTGTACCAATATTATTTATCACAGAAAGTCGCTTCATCAAACGACGTTAAAAAGGATGTAGCGTAATGAGACAAATTTTCACTGTCGCCAACAAAGAGTTTTATGACGGCTTGCGTAATCGCTGGTTGTTATCCATCACTATTATTTTTGCTGTGTTGTCGGTTGGACTCACTTATTTTGGTGCGGCTGCCTCTGGCACCGTTGGTTTAACATCGTTATCAACCACTATTGCCAGTTTGGCGAGTTTAGCGGTTTTTCTCATTCCACTTATTGCGTTATTACTGAGCTACGACAGCTTTGTTGGTGAGCAAGAGGGCGGGACATTATTGTTATTATTGACCTATCCTCTGAGTAAAAATCAGCTCTTATTGGGTAAATTTTTAGGGCAGGGGGGCATTATAGCCCTAGCAACTACCTTGGGCTTTGGTTCGTCGGCCATTTTGTTATTTATGAAACATCACGATTTGGCCATTATCGAAACCTTTGCTTATTTCATTGGTAGCGCAACCTTGTTAGGCCTTAGCTTCACCGCCATTGCTTATCTCATTAGTTTAATTTCCAGTGAAAAATCAAAAGCCGCTGGTGGCGCGTTAATCACATGGTTTTTGTTTGCCTTGGTGTTTGATTTAGGACTGTTGGCGCTACTTGTCGGGACTGATAGCAGTTTAAGCCAAACAACACTCACGCAACTGATGATGCTTAATCCTGCCGATGTATTTCGATTGGTCAATCTTGCCGGGTTAGATAGCACTGATGTCAACGGTGCATTGGCAGTAGCGATTAATGCTAATTTGTCACAAGTTCAGTTGTTGTCAGTATTGCTGGCGTGGATTGTGATTCCGCTAACTATTACTTCATTTATTTTTAAAAATAAAAAACTATAAGGTGTTTATTATGTTTATTAATCGATTAGCTGCGGCGCTTTTCATCATGTTGAGTATTTTCGGTTGTTCTCAAGACACTGAACAACAAAAGATGTTGCATCAAGCGGTGGCGATAGAAAGCGGTGATGAGTGTCATTTGTGTGGCATGCTTATCTCAAATTTTCCGGGCCCAAAGGGGGAGTTATTTCGTAATGGCGTGACAGAAGCGGACGGAAATGTGGTAAAAAAATTCTGCTCTACACGCGATATGTTTAGCTTTTATCTCGATCCCGAAAACACTCGCAACGTAACGAGTATTTTAGTGCATGACATGAGCAAAGCACCGTGGGATGTACCTAATGATGGCTATTTCGTCGATGCTCGCAAAGCGTGGTTTGTGGTTAACTCATCACAAAAAGGCGCGATGGGTAAAACACTCGCGAGTTTTTCTCAGCAAGCTGACGCCCAAGCTTTTGCAAGTGAATTTGGTGGTCAAGTATTAGACTTTAATGCCATTAAACTCTCCGTGTTATAGCTTATTTTACGCTTTGAGCAATAGAGTCTTTTAATACATAAGTTCTCACCGTATACTATGCCGAGAAAATTCAAAGATGACTAAAGACAAAGGAAATTCAATCAGTGAATCCTACAATTAAAAGCTTTAAATATGGTCAACATAATGTGACCATCGAAACCGGCGCTATCGCGCGTCAAGCCGACGGTGCAGTATTAGTAAACATGGACGACACAGTTGTTATGGTTACTTGTGTTGCGAAAAAGAAAGCGGTAGAAGGCCGTGACTTTTTCCCACTAACTGTTAACTACCAAGAGCGTACTTACGCTGCTGGTAAAATCCCTGGTGGTTTCTTCAAGCGTGAAGGCCGTCCAAGTGAAAACGAAACGCTTATCGCACGTCTAATCGACCGTCCGGTACGTCCG
>MPDF01000141.1 GCA_001874365.1 Gammaproteobacteria bacterium MedPE
GTTGTAACCTTGCTGTATAACTGCGTTGATAAATCGCTAAATGTGCCTTAGCAGACATGTTACTCGATGGTTTCACTTCATTAGTAATAAATGCTTGATATTCAGGCGATAAAAAAGGCGTTAATAAAGCGCCTTGCATCTGTTTTTGCAAATTGGCTAAAACGAGCGTTTCTTCCTTAATTTTAACTTTACTCATAGTATGAATCACCAACAATAAAATCTATCGGATTAGATATTACTTGTCCTGAATTGACCTGAATTGGCTCTCTCAAATGTTGGCAAGGTTGTGAGTCGAGGTTACCCATATACCGTTTAGCTTTAAGTAACTCTTGGTGATAGGTGTCAAAGTCTGGAATATTACCATCCCATTCTAAGCTTGTTGAACAACCACCCGTTAGCCGCCAAGCTAGGTTAAACAGCCGCCAAACTTCATTGGTAACATGGCTATCATGGGTATCAATAATATGATCACCACAATGTTGGTGGCCTGCTAAATGCATTTGAACAATCGCCTTATGCGGTAACCCCTTAATATATTGAACAGGATCAAAATCATTATTAAATGCAGAAACATAAACATTATTAACATCTAATAGCATGCCGCAACCTGTTGCAGCAACCAACTCACTAAAAAACTCCCACTCTGGTATTGTTGATTGTTGAAAGCTCAAATAGGTACTTGGATTCTCCAAAACCAATGGTCGTTGCAGCTGATCTTGTACTTGCTGTATTCGCTCAATTACATGTTGTAAGCATTCTTCATTCAACGGTAAGGGTAATAAATCATGAGTGTTTAAACTTAAGGTGCCCGTCCAACATAAATGATCACTCACCCATGCTGGCTGTATTTCATCAATAAGCTGTTTTAACCGGGTTAAGTAGTTAGTATTTAATTTGTCTGTACTACCAATAGATAAAGAAACGCCATGCATTACAATAGGGTAAGTTTCAGCAATTTGCCTTAATATATGTCGAGGTCGGCCGCCTGAATCCATAAAGTTTTCAGAGATAATTTCAAACCAATCAACAGCAGGTTGATGAGTTAAAATGTGATTAAAGTGCTGGCTACGTAATCCTAAACCAAGCCCTAAATTAGGGCTTGCTTCAGTATTCTGTTTAAAATTTGACATATTAAGTTACCAGTACCTAATCATCATTTTTATCACAATCGCATGCCTTAACAGTATCAGCTAAATCTCTTTTACTTCGTTCAACAAGCTCTTGGGTATTTTCTGCTGGACTGTTAAAACCAAATGAACAAGATTTATCACCTGAACTGCCACAAGAATCATAACTGCCTAAAGACATTAACCAAGCCTGTGGAGGCCCAGCAGGATAAGGCGAATCACCAACATTTCGTCGTGATTTATTCATTCTTTGTTCAAAAAGTTCTCGCGCCAACAGCCAAACGCTCTTATCTTTATTTGCGCCCAGTGTACCAAAACGCTCAGCTTGAATAGGCGTAGCACAACTCCCTTGCCAGGCACAATCATTAGCGCCTGGCTTACATTGCTCAGCCGCATCACCAAATAAACCACAACCGCCCTGACCAGCACAATTATTTAAGGTGTGACAAACGTGTTGCTGAGTTGCACAATAGCCAGTTCCTGCGCAATTATTAGTACCAAATCGGTCATGCCCTTTACAAGCATTTAGCCCCATACAAGCGTGTAATTCGAGCGGCGTTTTAATATCTTTTTGATCGCTTTGTGGTGTGACTGGCTGGCTACCACAACCGTTACCAGCATTTTTATCTCTTACATTCGACATAACTATATCCTTTTATTTATTACCAAACTTAAGCCATTAAAGAAGTCTTTGTTTCACCTAAAAAACTTTCTTGCGTAACATCTGGTAAATCAAGTATCCGTTGTTTGATGTAAGCGATACCATCATATGCAGCAACAGCTTTATTAAACAGCTCAATTATTTGAGACTTAGGGCTTGATGCTGAACTAAATTTATATTCTTCATAGGTCGCTGTTGCGGTATATGAATGACCATCAGGTGCGATGTAATTAAAGCCAGTCATTTCCCCGCACAATGAGCTCAAAATCCATAACATTGACTTATGAATACCAAACATGAATATTTCATATTGAGTATGGCTATCGGCACGATAACAGGCTTGCGACATAATAAATAAATAGGCATACATAGCATTGGTTAACGTTGAAACGGCTTGAATTGTGGCAGGGTAATCCGTGGTCACCGCATTATCAGCAAAGTTGTAAATAAAATGTTTTTCAACGTCCATTTTATCGCCAAAAACGTCCTTAAACTCACGATTAATCTCACCAAGTTCTTTTTGCAGTAAAAAGAATTTATCGTAGTGCGCTAATTCATGATCTGATTTGTCATCATATTCTGAATTTTTAGTGCATAACTCAGTTGCACCTTCCCCTTGCTCAACGATAATTTCAAGCGCTTTTAACGCACTATCTTTATCAAAAACATGCACTAAGCCACCAGCGTCAGCGGCATTTTCAAATACTGGTTTGTGCTTTTTATCATAATATAAAGTATCGATATTATTCTGCGCATAGTAACCGCGATCAGGTATTAGTTGCGGTCTATCACCGTGATAGCACTCTTTATCACAATAAAATTCATTGATGCAGTCTTCTATTCCTTTATAAAAGTCGCCAATAGTTAGATAGGGTAATGCCGTTGCTCCTAATACTTTTTTATCAAAGGGCTTAGGACTCTCTATTAACTTAAAAGTCTCAAGTTGATCGTGACTCAATTTGGCTCGATTAATTGGAAATTGAGGATCATGACCGGCTAAATAAGCCGGCCATATGGCCGGAGATTTACCGATCAATTCAGGATTACCAAAAAGGGCCTGTTTAACATTTGACGCTAGCGACATATGCAGCATTTCTTCAACCACGACGCTCATAATATTTGCGCCAGCTTTATTGGCGAAAACCATAATCTTGGTAGAATACTCTACTGCTTTCGTGACCGCATCCTGCTCGGAATCGCCTTTATCAAGAAAAAGTTTAGTAAACTCAGCTGTTATTGGCTTTTGTTTTGGTGTTCGATTAATAGAATAATAAGTCGATAAATAAGTCGGTAGCGTTGCTATTTCAATTTCAATAGCCTGTTGTAACGCTTCTTCCATATTTTCAGGAGTAACACGAGTTGCCCCGTTTTTTAAAATACCTTTTGCCATTATTAAGTTCCTTTCAGTGATTAGAAAAAGTGGCTCTCGCCATAGATGCCCTACAACTATTGCTCCCCTGCGACGTAAGACATCATAACTTTCAGATTTTTAACAAAAAAACTATCTATCAATAACAATTAAATAATTGTTTTACGTTTTCTAAAATGATTATATTGATCTTCAGAATACTGCTTTTTAATTTCAACTAAACGTTGATAGTTGTGAGCAAAATAAGTCGATGTGGGTATCGAATCATCTTTAAAACTAATAAAAGCTCCAGAAGTATTTGGAATATCAAAGTCTCGGCTTTTTTCCATCCAATCAAGAGCGCGATTAGTGCGAATATAAACGGGGTTATTTTGTAATTTTTCCTTTTCAATCAATTCATTATTCCACCATGTCTGGTACTGAATGGTGTATAGTTTATCTTTATAAGGAAAAGCACTTTGCACTTTATCTTCGTCTGGCATTTTCTGATAATAAGCCCCATCAATAGCGCCTAACGTGACATAAGTGAACAAACCAAGTTCACGATTGCCGACCAAAATATCAGGTGCAGTTAAGCTTTGTAGCAAGGCTTTATGGCCAGCGTCACCTAACCCCTGACAATCAACTAATCGAGACGTAATTTTATGAGGTGCAGGTTCATCTAAATCGGGGGGTAAAGGAAGCCCTGATTGTCCTGCTAAATTGAGCTGTATATTCTGGAAAGACTCGCGGTCCCACGCACTCATTAACTGTTTACCATAATCAGTTCCTAAACCGCCAATACCATCAATGCGCTGTGCTTCAGGCTTTAAACCATAATCCGTAAATTGTTGCTTAATAAAACGTTCTAGACTTGTTTGATCCCCTTCCCAATAGCCATACATTAAGCAATTATGTTTGACTTTATTAGCGCAAAAATACGGGGTTGCTGGCTTGCCATTAATTTTTAAATTAGTGCCAGTTAAGCATGCTGTATCAGCCGCGCTGATTACTTGCTCCCAGCGAGTAAGAATATCGATAGTGGGAGTATTTTCAGTCAGTTTTTGGGTGTCAGGCTGATAGCAATTCCATTCTAATTCAAACTTAATCATGCTGTTAGGCAAAGGAAACGTTTGTACAAACAGCTTGGTTACTATGCCGTAACTCAACCCTCCACCACCTTTCAATGCCCACAATAATTCAGGCTTATTATCTTGATCAATGATTTCAATATCGCCATTGCCCAAAACAATTTCTGCTTTTTGTAAATACTCGCAGCACATACCATGTCGACGCGTCCATGGTCCCCATCCTCCGCCCATCAAAAAGCCTGGAATAGCAACAGTGGCACAAGTGCCATGGGGAATCATCACGCCATGTTCGGCCAATGTTGTGGTCAACTTAATAAAGCGATTACCAGGGCCAATTGTCGCTAAACCATTAGTATCAACGTCAACATCATCCAAACCGATTAAGTCAATTAATACGGTATTGGTACCGCTGCATTCACCTTCGTGATCATGACCACCAGAGCGAACGCTTATCGGTAAGTTATGGGCTTTTGCTGCCAAATAAGTCTTCTGTACATCACTGGTTGAACTGCAATTAACAATAGCTAATGGCTTTTTTTGTAAGCGACGGTTAAATAACTGACAAGCTTGATTGTAAGCAATAATTTGCTCTCGACTACTGGTAGCTTGCTCAGTTTCAGCGCAGTAGTTTAAGCTTTTAATAATTTTATCTTGGCCAATTTCGTCGCTCAGCTTAGTAATAAATGCATTAAGATTATTAGCGTTGACGATAACTAGATTTTCACTGATACGAACTTGCGCTTCAAACCTGTTTGCTGAGCTTGAAACAACAGTAATACTGCGTTCAAGTGTCGGTAATACATCTACTTTAACAAAAGACTCATAAATGACTTGAGACTTAACAACCTCAATCACCAAACCAACATTCGGGTTCTGACGATTCATATATTGAGCGGCTTTTTGAAAGCCAACTTCAGAATCAGAAATTTTTATGACTACCTGACTATTTTCTTTAATGACCAACGGAAAATCATTTGTTTCTGAGCTGCATAACATCGGCTCTAAATGCAATTCAAAAGGAGAGTCGTTAACAAGGTTAATTTCAACTTCTTGACGTAAAGGAGCCTCAGCTGACACGGCGTGTTCTAATGGTTTTTGAGGCCAATCAAAGCTAAAAAGATTGCCTTTAAAGTCATCATTATGGATGTTATCAGTGATAATATCCTCGTCACTAAACGACTGCTCCCAAAGAGAAATATTTGCTAATTGTCCTGAGAAAAAAGTCGATTCCCCCTGAGCGTTACACGACTTGCCAACTAACAGCGTGTTGATTTGCTCGCTAAACGAAGCACCTTCTTGCACATTTTTGGATATCGCTAATTTTTGATTAACAAAAATAGCTAGCCCGTTATCTGAGGCCATAAAAGTAAGTTTATGCCACTGACTATTATTGATATTGCCCCGAACGCTTTGAATAGTTTCAACTTTACCCGCCAATGCTGAGGAAAATTCAATTTTCCCAGTTGGCGTTATTTCCATAGAGAAAAAGTTACTCTCATCACCATAATATTGAAATATAGGACCAGAATCACTGGACCTAAGCCAGCACTGTAACGTAAATGCCGTAAATTTTTTATCGGCTACTGATAATGCTTGCTCAAGGTGGTTTTTACCCGAAAACTCGATCACATCCATAGTGTTAATATTCCTTATTTAGGTTTACAACCTTCTTTACACTGCTCAACGGTATTACCCGTTATTGATTCAACCAAACCAGCCATTGCAGGGGCTAAATCATGCTTAGGTATTACCACTTCAACTAATGCTGGCTGCTCAGGATGACTATTAATATCGCTGAGAATATTCCATAGCTCTTGCCCAGTTTTGGCCTTATAGCCTTGCATACCATACGCTTGCGCCAATTCTTGATATTGCCAAGTTGGCAACTCATCAAAGGGAGCAAAATTTCCATCAGGCGTGAACGCGCAAATATCAACAAATGATTGTTCAATGGCGTAAACTTCGTTACTCATAACAAAAACCACCGCATTACGCTGATAACGCTGAATCGTAGACAGTGCCTGACACATCATCATAAAACCGCCATCACCAGCAACCACCATTGCACGCTTATCGCTCGCATAAGAGACGCCAGCAGCACAACCCGTTTCATGGCCTAAAGAGCCCCAAGCGGCATTAGCAATAAAGCTATCTTGTGGCAGCCCAGTCAGCCGAGCCGCTTGATACAAGGATGAGCTTTCGCCAAGAATTAGATGGGTACTGTCCCTCAAGTTGAATTCAATCAAATGATCATAAAAAATATCAAAAAAGTGCTGATAATCTAACGATTCTTTAAGTGATGTCGGGTCAATCGGTCGACGAGCAGGTAATAACGGCAAGGCAATATCTTGTCTCGGATATTGGCATGCTTTACTAATATTTTGATTCAACGTACTAATAAACTCAGCCAATTGAATGTTTTGATAATGCTGATAGCCAATTCTGGCCGACTCAACGTCGACAACAATCATTTGTTCAAATTGATTTTCCAGCATATTAAGATAATCATCAGTTAAAATGGTGCCTAACGCTAAAATACAATCGGCCTTTGTCACATATTCATCAGTTGCAGGAATAGACGCGCCATCGGCATACGTACCAATAAAACGACCAAATTCCTCACTGATCACCGTTTTACCTAATGTGGTCGTGGTATACGGTAAACCACTACACTCAAGCAGCTCCCTCACGTCACTTTGCAAGCCAAATCGAGCAATTTCAACGCCGAGTAAAATCACTGGTCGTTGCGCTTTACTAAGCCGCCCTAATGCTACGGATAACATCGCTTTTAACGAATCCGCCTGACTTGGCACTATTTGCGGAGAGAGTTGGCCTTGAGGCACAGGACATTCCTCCCCCCAAACATTTTGATAAGCTTCTAAATAAATAGGCCGGCGGTGGGTAATCGCCGCAACCAGCGCTTGATCAATTTGTTGTAAGGCATCGTCTTTGTTACTTAGAATTTCTGCGGCAACAGTAACATTGGCAAAAATATTTCTATCAGTATTTAAATTACCTGTGGAGTGATGAAACAACACACCTGTTTGCGCAATTGTCACCCGATTTTCGGTTGTCGGGCTGGCCGTAATCACCACGACAGGATTACGCTCTACATAAGAGCCAGCCACGGCATTTAACGCGCTCATGGTACCAACACCATATTGCACTGATATGGCCCCTATTCCCTTTAATCGAGCA
>MPDF01000142.1 GCA_001874365.1 Gammaproteobacteria bacterium MedPE
GCTCATCAAAATCACTAATAGCTAAAGCATTTGAATCACTTTCGAATACTTTGAGTATGGTGTCCTGTAGTTGTTTTTCACAAACTAAAATAGCTTCAGTGCGCATGCCTGCATTAAACTGAAATTCTTCCAATGCACTGTTATTGGTTGGATCACCTATAGCGACGTACAATCTACTTCCACGCACAAATAAGGGGAGGGCGCTATGTTGTATGATTCGTTTTTCATTAAGTAGATCTGCTGGAAGTTGATTAATATCATATGATGTGAGATCAAAAAGTGGTGTTGAAAATTCTTGACAACAAATCTTTGCAATAGAAGATGAGTTTACCAATTGATTTTCAATTAGAAATGTCAGAAATGGTTTGTTTTGACTTGCACAATTAGCGGCCGCTGCTTGTGCTTGTTCACTAGATAGTAAATCATGCTCAACGACAATATTGAGTAATCCATAATGGTTGGCTGCTCTTGCCATGTCGTTCCTTGCTATTTTGTCCCTAAAATTAATAAGCCCAGAGTTTCTGGGCTTATATTGGGAAGGATTATAGTTCTATTCTTTTGCGCAGCCTTTGAATGCAACACCAGTTGTTTTACATTCCCATGTTAAAATGCTACCTGACTCAGTTGGAGTAATTGATACGGTTACTTGACCTTCGGTTTCTTGTATTGCAGATGCTGAAAAGTTACCAGTAATGGCGTAACTTTCATTTACCGCTAACTTACGAGCATCCAATGCTGCAAGTGCAGTCGCACCTTCTGCTTTTTGAATATAATCTTTGTAGGCTGGAATTGAAACTGCAGCCAAAATACCAATAATTGCTACAACGATCATTAATTCGATTAGGGTAAAACCTTTTTGCATGTTATTCATGACTTATCCTTTATTTAAATAGTCAAAATTTTGTGTTGATATTGAGTATACCAAGTTAAATTTTTGAAAAAAATTCTTTTACTGTTACGGCCTGTTACTAAGGCATGCAGCGCTCTATAACAGAGTATTCAAATTATCATCTGTTACAAAAAATAACAATTTTTTTTTGAAAAAAACTACTACAAAAGTAGTGTTTTAATAATAAAGTGCTATCAATGTATCTTGTTGTAATATTAAAGTTATTTGATTAATCGCATCGATAAATCAATAGCTTGCACATGTTTAGTTAAAGCACCGACCGAAACGTAATCGACACCTGTTTCGGCATAAGTTGCAATAGTGTTATCGTTAACATTTCCTGAGACTTCAAGTTTGGCTCTGCCATCAGCAATTAAAACAGCTTGTTTCATCATGTCGACAGTAAAGTTATCGATCATGATGATGTCTGCACCGGCACATAATGCCTGCTCTAACTCTTGGAGGGTTTCAACTTCTACTTCAACGGTTTTAATGGGGTGTAATTCACGAGCTTGAGTTATCGCGTTTTCAATACTGCCACAGCCCATAATGTGGTTCTCTTTAATTAAATACGCGTCAAATAAACCAATTCTATGGTTGTTGCCGCCGCCACATGACACAGCATACTTTTGAGCGTTACGTTGGCCTGGAATCGTTTTTCTAGTGTCTAATAGTTTAGTTTTAGTATGTTTAATTAGTTCAACGTATTTATTAGTAACTGTAGCAGTGCCTGATAGCATTTGAATAAAGTTGAGAGCACTTCGTTCTCCTGTTAATAAAATACGTGTTGGGCCAGATAGTTTACATAATATCTGATTTGGTGTGATTCTATCGCCATCGTTAACCATCCAATCAATGGTAACTTTGTCACCTAATTGCTTAAAGACTTCATCTGCCCACGCTTTACCACAAAAAATTGCATCGTCACGGGTAATAACTGTGGCTTGAGAATGGCTGTCTTCTGGAATTAAATTAGCAGTAATATCACCTTCTTCATAAGAGAGGTAACCTAAATCTTCATTAAGGGCCTGTTTAACTGCTAATTGAATTTCTTGCTGGTTCATAGTGCTGTCTTCTAATAAAAATATGGGATAATTTTAAGTTAATTTTTTACGCTTAGCTACGCCTGAGATTAATCACTCGTCTCTTTAATACTACTTAATGATTTACTTAACTGTGAGTCGTTATAAGAGGTATTCCAATCGAGTGTTGGAAATAATCGCTTTGCCTCTTGTTGGGTATGTTTCCACGCTTCTTTTTGCTTTAAATAAGAATAGCTTGTTAATAGGTGTTGATAATGACGAGCTCTAGGATATGAAACTAAGCGCGGTGCTAACCAGTTATTGAACTCTGTGGCTCCGATTGGGATGTTATGTTCCACAGCGAGGTGAAGTAATGTTTCGTTTTGAGCTAATTCAACACCGTCTGATATTAATACGTAATTACGTTGTACAAGTTCTTTGATATCTTGATTTCTTATCGCATTCGTCAGTGCTGCATGGCCTTGCATTAGAGTCGTCATTAAGAAAATATTAAGTGCAACGCCAATTGATACCAATGCGTAAGTTAACTTTGGGTAGTTAAATTGTAGTGGTTCGCTATGAGTAGCTTGTTCTGAAATCAACGCTAATAATATTAAGAATGTCAGATAACTGGCAACGCTGTGGTAAAAAGGAAATTCAGTAAATTGGTGTAACGCTATTGGGAAAATTAACGGCAGCAATAATAGTGCTGATTTACTTCGAAATAGGTTTGCACTCATCAACATAATTATAAATAGTGGTATTAAACTAACGACACCACCTTCGACTGCCCAAAGTAATAGTTCATTATGGGGATGCGACAAATTATAAATTTGTGGGTGATCGTTATTTACCGCATATTCGTGAGCCTGATATTCACGGAAAGCTTTGCCGAATGTGCCGTAACCATGGCCCATTATTGGCTTTTGCGTAAATGTTGCAAATGAATCTGCATAAATTTCTACTCGTGCGCCAGCATCTGTGTAGACATTATTCGCTCGTAAAGTCTGTTCTAGAACAGAAAATGATATTAAAGCGACAACAACTGCCATCAATACTGAGGTTAGCCAAGCCTTTGATACTCTTCGCTCGACAATAATCCAGATTATCGCACTTATTAACACGCCCAAAAAAGCAGTGCGTGATTGTAATAACATGACTGATAGTGCACAGGTAAATACCGTTGTGACTAAATATAATTTTAGTGTTCTCTGCGCTGTCGTAAGTGTCTTAAGCAAATAGAGAGCAATGAAAATTCCTGTTGCAAAAAACGTCGCTGCGACATTGGCTTGAAAGAAAATGGCAGATGGACGCGCAATGTTCATATTCATGGTGCTGATATGGGGAAATACATAGAATTGGGCGAGGGCGAATAAGCTTTCTAAAAACATACCAGCGAGTATTAACCATAAAATTCTATGTCGTTCATTGCCAGTAAGTTTCATTTGATAAAAAGCTACCAGTACGCCCAGACCTGCAAATAAACCGAATAGTCGAGCATGGCTAAAAATGCCAGCTTCATTACTGTAGATAAGTGGAATTAACAATGCACAACAGCATGCGGTGATGACAATTAGGTATTTATTGTAGATAAATCGACGTTGTTGAATGATTTGAACCAAACCCAGTCCAACTAAACCAGACACTATAATCCAACCTAATGGGTTAATAGGAACATCGAGTCCACTGCCGCCGACGTTGTGTTGGAAGTAATGCATCACCACTATAAAGTAAAGAGCGATTAGCGTTATAAAGGCACTTTTAGGTGTGCCTATCATTAGTTTTATATAGTGGGATAGTTTATCGGGCATAATATTATGTAGTTGGAATTGTTAAAGTTAACGTATTGTTCGCTTGGCGCAGTTCGAGATGTTTTAAGGCGTTCATGCCAAGCAGTATGATGTTACCGTCCATGCCAGGGTTTAGGTGTCCTTCGATATTGTTAAATCTCAGTGTACCGATTTCCAGTGAAGAAATTTTGGTAGCGAAAACATTTATCGAACCATTGGCTGTTGATACAGGGTAAGTTTTGCCTTTGCGAAGGCTTAGTTTTTCTCCAAGATGCGCAGGAATAGAGATGAGTGTTGCGCCAGTATCTAATAAGAAAGTGACGGATTCACCGTTGATTGAGCCATTAGCAACGTAATGACCACGACTGTTTTGTTTTAAAACGATCGATTCTCCGCGATCTGACGTTGCAGATTCGACAACTTGATTAGGATTGTATTTTTTTGTGATGCTATCATTAAAATAATAAGTGAGGGCGGCCAAGGTAAGGCACCAAAATATTACCCACATTATTTTCCCAGTTCGTTCCATATCGTCAAATAGCATTATTATTAAATTAGCGCTTTAGTGTACACTAAATTTAACTATATTCTTTGGTAAATTAATTCCTTATGTTAGCAATAAGCTCAGCAGGTTGGTTAAAGTCAATTGAGCATTGTCCTTCGCCAAATTTTAACACTCGTCCTGCCATTGATGATATTTCATTGTTGGTTATCCATAACATTAGTTTACCGGCGGGGAAATTTTCAACGGGTCATATTAAGCAGTTATTTACTAATACACTTGATTGTAGGGCGCATCCGAGTTTTTCTGACTTAGTGGGCTTAACTGTTTCAGCCCACTGTTTAATTGAACGGGACGGAAACATCATTCAGTTTGTGTCATTTTTGGATCGAGCGTGGCATGCAGGTGTTTCAAACTACAAAGGAAGAGATAACTGTAATGATTTTTCAATTGGTATCGAATTAGAAGGTACTGATGATTTACCTTATACACAGCAGCAATATGATAGCTTATCAGCAATTACCCATGCCGTTATGCAACAATATTCTATTACGCAAGATAGCATTACTGGCCATTGTGACATTGCACCCGGTCGAAAAACCGATCCGGGGCAAGCGTTTGACTGGTCGGGCTATTTTTCAATGTTAGCTCAAAAGTAGTCATGGTAAGATTTGTATTAAATAACAATTTCATCAACTAAATTAGGTTTATTTATGGCGTTATTCTCGTTATTGCTAGCACTGATAATTGAGCGCACTACCTTTTTGTCTAAGAAGTGGCAATTTCAACACTGGCATCTCGCATTAATTAGCTCCGGCAAAAAATACTTAGAGCCAACGAGTTTGAGTTTTGCATTGTTTGCGAGCTTGCTACCCGCGTTGTTGACCTATTTATTATTGAACGTGGTTCAAGGTTGGCTTTTTGGGTTAGTGTCGATGGTGCTATGGACCGTTATTGCATTAATGTGTATCGGTTGTGTTCACTATCGCGAGCTTTATAAGCGTTATTTACTGTCTGTATGTAAGCAAGATACTCAGGGCAGCTATCATTTGGCGGCGCAGCTTGCTGATGTTGATGATATCGACGTTGATGATGAAACCATGTTAGGCACGCGAGTGGGTCGTCAACTATCGTGGATAAATTATCGGTTTTATTGTGCCATTGTATTTATGATGATTATTGGTGGGCCTGTCGCTATTGTATTTTATGCCAGTTTACGCAGTTTAGAGCTGTTGTCATTTAAAGGGGGATTACCAGCGATGCCTTGGGTTAGACAAATATTATTTGTACTTGATTGGATACCTGCTCGTATTATTGCATTTGCTTATGTGTTAGTTGGTAATTTTTCAAATGCGATGAGTTTATGGCTAAGTCTGTCAGTTAATCTGCGTGCCCCAGCGTATGATGTAGTGAGTAAAGTTGCCATGGCCGCTGAACAAATGTCGAAATCTCAGGGGGATGGCGGTGTATGTATGCAAAGTACATGTCGATTGGTAAATCTGGCCAAGAGAACGCTTATCTTATTGGTTGTCGCAATGTCATTTCTGACAATATTTGGTTACTTAATTTAAACACTTGTTTAATGGTCTTACCAATTTATTTAAACGCTTGTTTACAAATTTTTTAACGCCGTATGATGAAGTCTAAAAAATTAATTCATTGTAAAAAACCTCAATAAATTAGCTATTTATTGAGGTTTTTTAATTTCCTCTCGAAATAATTCGAACCGCCTATCAGTTTTAGTTTCTCACTTGGCCGTATGCTAGACAAAAGTCGCGATATTTGTTAAATTTACCTATAGTGGTTAATTGGTATTACCAATTGTTTTGAGCGAGAAAAGTAGAGGGAAAAATGACCTATCGCAAAATCAGGCAACCAAAATTGTCAGATGCTATTGTTGACGCGCTTGAAACGATGATACTTGAAGGGACATTACGTCCAAGTGAGAAGTTACCGTCGGAACGAGATCTTGCGAAACAGTTTGAAGTTTCTCGTCCGTCGGTGCGTGAGGCGATTCAGGTTTTAGAAGCTAAAGGACTATTAAACCGTCGTCAAGGTGGTGGTACTTATGTTCAAGAACAGTTGTGGCAAAGTTTAAGTGATCCTGTGCTTGAGCTTATTGCACAAGATCCTGAAAGCCAATATGACTTATTGGAGTTTCGCCATGCGACAGAAGGCATGTTAGCCTTTTATGCCGCAATTCGTGGTACTGCGACAGACTTTGAACGTTTACGTACATGTCAGCAAGATATTGCTGCTGCGCAATTAGAGCATTGTATAGAACAAGAAGCTGATGCCATTGTCGAGCTATATAAAGTTATTGCAGAAGCGTCACATAACGTTGCTATGTTGCATTTAGTATTGAGTATGAGTGAATTGATTCGTCAAAATATCGTGCAAAACTTAACACTCCTTTATCGACATGAGCGTAATGTTGAAATGAGCAACAAGCATCGCGGTGCATTGATTGAAGCGATAATTTCAAGAGATTCTGAGCAAGCGCGCAATGCTTCAAATGCTCACTTGGCCTTTATCGAAGATGTCTTACTGTCCGTGCGGCAAGAAGATTCCAGGGTACAACGAGCCCTTAGACGAATTCAGAACAACGACCCTGCCTAATGGCGGGGTTTTTACGTAGAAGCGCCAGCCAAATGGCGTCAATAAAATTAAAAAACGCCTTGTCATATCGAATTGATGTGAGAAGAGGCAAACAACCATAAAGGATAAGATTATGTCAGGCATCAATCTTCATGATATCGATCCGCTAGAGACGCAAGAGTGGATTGAATCACTTGATTCAGTGTTACAAGAAGAAGGGCCAGAGCGCGCTCATTATCTTCTTGAGAAATTAATCGATAGTGCACGCCGTAAAGGTGGTCACCTTCCATACACCGCCACTACCGCTTACTTAAATTCAATTGATACTGCGAACGAG
The DNA here is from genome assembly GCA_001874365.1 of Gammaproteobacteria bacterium MedPE. GTDB lineage: Bacteria > Pseudomonadota > Gammaproteobacteria > Enterobacterales > Psychrobiaceae > Psychrobium. Next base: position 7,139 of record MPDF01000142.1, read on the forward strand.
CCGCATATGCCGGGCGACCCGCACATTGAACGTAATATTCGTTCAATGATCCGTTGGAACGCACAAGCCATGGTATTGCGTGCTTCTAAGAAAAACTTAGAGCTTGGTGGTCACATTTCAAGTTTCGCTTCTTCGGCAACATTATATGGTGTTGGTTTTAACCATTTCTTTAAAGCGCCAAACGATGTTGATGGCGGTGATTTAGTATACTTCCAAGGTCATATTTCTCCGGGTATCTACGCGCGTTCTTTCTTAGAAGGGCGTTTCACTGAAGAGCATATGGAT
>MPDF01000143.1 GCA_001874365.1 Gammaproteobacteria bacterium MedPE
AGCTTGACCCCAGAACGCCTCGTCATGATTAGCGTTAAATGACCCAAGTTTTGGCGAGCAAGAAGAGGCTTGCCAAGACTGACACAATATTGATCACAGGCTTGAAGTATTGTGGCTTAAAACGTGCTGACATCGCGTTTGCACAGACAAAACCAACCACCAACGCCGGTAATAAAAACGCCGTCAATTCTAGCTGATGTGCTGAAAAGTTACCCGTCACACTTAGTAAAATCAACGACATAAATGTTGAAATTAAAAAGAACAAACTCAACTGGGCTCTTGCTTGTTGCAGAGGACTATTTTGCAACACCATAGCCACAGGTGGTCCACCGATAGAAGTCGTTGTACCAATAACACCAGATAAAAAACCTGCAATCATCATATTACGACGACTGTATTGGATGTTTACCGTCTTTACGGTTAACGCAACAGTTGCAATAATTAATACCGCAAATCCTGTGATCAACCAGTCAATGGGCATAATGCTCAATAAACCAATGGCAAGTACCGAGCCGATAGCGCGCGTGACCAAGGCATATCCAATAGGGGCAATGTCAAGATATGCTCTTAAACGCGTGGCATTGAACAAGGAAAGCACAAAACCTAAAGTTAAAATCGGCGCTGGTAAAAACTCACTGTCAATAAGCACTAGAACGGGGGCAGCGAGCAGCGCCATGCCAAAGCCTGATAGCGTTTGCAAAATTGCGCCTAAACACACTACCACAAAGGCTATTGCGAGCGTTTGCATCGATAATTCGAACATGTTAAACCAGTTAAAAGAGGTTGAATGGACACTTTATAGGGCAAAGAGAATATAAGAGCTAATAAGTTTTCCTTATCTAATTGAAAGTTCTTTTTATAAGCACTTTTAATCAATTAACTTATTAATAATTTGTTATTTAAGTGTTAATAATCAGTATCTTATTGCACCACTTTAGGTTCAATAAGATTGTCTTATGTAATGATTAACTTAACTGATTTCCAGTTGAATGTTTCAAATGATTATATCGCTACTGCAAGTGAAGAATAATAATTTAAAACGTTATCTATCCAGCAACAATAGTTTTCTAACGAACATTGATTGCCTGTGACATAACATCATTTCAAGTGGAGAATAATAGTATGAAGTTACGTAGTGGTATTGCTTTGATGGCAACCTTAATGGTTCCAACAATGGCCCAAGCAAATAATGAATTGTTTAACTGGTATGGCACTATCCGAGTTCAAATTGAAGATACGAACAAAGATAACATTGAATATAAGGACAACTATTCACGAATCGGTGCGTACGGCAGCACTGAAATTGCAGATGGGATCAAAGCAAATTATAACTTCGAATTCAGACTCTTCACAGATGATGGTTCGTTTGCAGGTAATGACAATCGTGCCCGTTTAGCAAATGTCGGCTTAGAAGGGGATTTTGGTTCAATTCTAATCGGTAAGCAATATTCTCCTCATTGGAATTTTACTGACAACGCTGTTGATATCTTTGCAGACGTTGACGAGTCTGCGGGATGTACTAATGAGCCATCAGGCGTTATCTGTCATACTCATCGCTATGGTTTATATGCGAAAGATGCTGCTGGTAATGGTCACTATATCGAGTACCTACGTCCAGATCGTGCTATCACTTACATGACGCCTGATTTTGACGGTTTCCAAGCAGCCTTTATGGCGGTTACCAATAATGGTGATGTTAAATCTGATGCAGCAGGAAAAGATTCTGAAGCCTTAGTAGGTTATAACATTGCCGCTAAATACAAATTTGGTAACGTGACGGTGTCTGCATCACGCTATGATTTAACTGGCATGGTTGGCGATAACAAAGTTGACGCAGTACAAGTGGCTTATAACAAAGACAAATTAAGTCTTGCCGCTCGTTACCAAGACTCGAGTGACTTACGTTTCTATGATGGCTTAGCGGCTGGCGGCGAGACGGTAGAAGAAAAAGTAGCAGAAGTTTACGCTGGTTACAAAGTTGGCAAGATGCAATATCAAGTGACTTTCGCTGATATCTCAATGGATTCACCTAGTGGTGTAACCGTTGATACCAATCAATTTATTATTGATGTGATTTATCAACACAAAGCGGGTTCATTCTATGCTGAGTATAGTGCTTGGGGTGATGAGGCGGAGCAGGTATATCAAGCAGCTGACAAAATTTTAATCGGGTACAAATTCGATTTCTAATATTTGAATAATCTGTCAGAAACCGAGAATACTTAGTAGTATCCTCGGTTTTTTTATGGGCGTTGCTGTAGGAATTTCACTGCGTTGTCCCATTCTTGAGGCGTATTGGTATTAATGAGCGCTTGAGAGTCGATGACTGGTAAATAACGACAGCCAATTTTATTCATGAGGTACCTAAACGACGGGCCTTTACCGTCTTGTTGATAACGGTCACTTTCAAATTCAACAGTTAAAGTATCGATTAGTAAGTCCGTGACAGGTATAAAAACCGGCAGGCTATACGACTCATAACAGCAGGCTTTTTGTTGTGCTAAGCCCTGAGTGATTAAGGCATTAATCGCGCTCGATGTTAATAAGGGCATATCAACGGGTACCACCACCACCGCAGAAGGCTTTTTTTGCACAATAACGCTGAGAATACCTGAGAGTGGGCCACCTAGTGGATATAAATCAGCAATTGAATCTGCCTGTTGGCCTGATGTAATTACTTCATTGACCTGACATCGATTGAGCAATGTGTTCATGCGATCAACATTAGTTAAGCCGTTAACACTGAGCATACCTTTATCGGTTTTCATGCGCCGAGATTGACCGCCATTTAATAAGATTCCTAAAACATTGGTAGGAGTCGATTTACTTTTCAAAGCAAGATTCCGTGATGGTTAATACTCAATTATTATTTATAATAGCGCCTTAATGTATTAGACGGTACCAGTGTCACAAACTTTCCGAATATTATCAGCCAACTGTCGGTAATCTGGAGTGTCACTTGATACTGAAATTATATCAATATTTTTTAGTAAATTTGCGACTATATGAGCCGGCATTGCTTTACTGAAATACCAACCTTGCATATAACGACATCCTTTTGAAATCAGCATCTCAATGTCTTCTTCGTCTTCCATTCCTTCACACATTAAATTGACCGAGAACAAAGAGGCGATATTTTGAATAAATGAAAATAGCTCTGCTAATTGACTAGATTTAGAAATATTGTGTACAAATTGGCGATCTACTTTTAATTGATCAAACGTTAGTAATCTCAACGTTGATAAATTGGAAAATCCAGTGCCAAAATCATCAATTGAAACTTGTAAGCCAAGTGCACGAAGGCTACTAACACGATCACCAGCTGGATCTGATTCATCGAGCATCGTCGATTCAGTGATTTCGATTTTTATAAATTCACGGATTCTCTCATTAGCTGAAATAATCTCGTCGACCACCGATATTAATCCTCTGGAAAGCAGTGTAGTTCGTGAAAAATTAACCGAGATAACAACTAATTTGAAACCTTGGCTTTGCCATTTTGTTAAATCACCACACACGGTTTTTAAAATAAATAAATCCAGAGCAATGACTAACCCTGATTCTTCGGCAATGGGGATAAAGTTTATTGGTGAGATGATGCCTAATCTGGCGTTTTTCCACCGTGCTAATGCTTCAAAACCAATAATAGTATTGGTTTCGACATCGACCTGAGGTTGATAAAACGGAGTAATCGCAGTGCCGTCGCTGTAGCGGTTTATGTCTTTGTGTAACTCTTTTATATATTCAGAGTTTGAAATACGAGAACAACGTTTGGTACGCACACCTTGCTTGTGTTCTCTTGAGCCTTTAGCAACCGCTATTGCTTGCGTAAGTAAAGAAGAAGAATTAATACCATGGGCGGGACATTCTACTAACCCTATTGAGACTGATAGCGGTGCTTGATAATCACCTAACGCGATAAATTCTGACAAAACTGCCGTTAAGCAGTCTATTTCTTCCTGATAAGTTTCCTCTGTACCGCCTTCGACGATAAAGGCATATAAGTCATTGTCCAAATGTGCCAATATATGTCTTAATTTGAACGACTTAGCGATACGTTCAGCAATTATTATCTGGATTTGAGAGCTAGAATGGCTCGCTACAATACTTTCAATAACATCCATATTTCGAATATGAATAACACCGATGAGTGCATTGATGGTGCAAGGTTTACTTGAATCTTCCACGAACTCATTGATAAAACTTTGGAGCTGCGTTGTAAAGGTCGCTCGGTTTGGCAAATTGGTAATCAAATTTGTGTATCGGTAATCGAGCAGACGAATTGCCTGCGATGCTAAGCTGTTGAGAATCGTCAACTCTTTGGACGTGAGCGCGCGAGGCTCAGTATCCATAATCCACAAGGTTCCTATGTTAAACCCTTGTTTATTCCTCAGGACAGCCGCTGCGTAAAAACGAATGCCAAAGTCAACAACGAGTGGGTTGTTGACGAATAAATTGTCTTCTAAGGTATCTTCTACAACATAAGTGTCGTTGTTCGATTCAACCGCATAGGAACAAAAAGCACCTTCGCGAGATAGGCAAGAAATATCAACACCAACTCTGGCTTTCAGCCATATATGATGGTCATCAACAATGCTAATACCACTAATGGGAATATTTAGGGAATATTTTGCAATTTCAGCGAGTTCGGTAAAACTTTCTTCGGGAGTATCAAAAGACAAGTTATATTTAAGTACTTCATCTAAACGTAAACGTTCATCGGTATCGACTAACATCGCTGGTTCCTCCGGCTGCAAAAGCTGTGTTGCTGCTAAGCACAAGATAAGCGTATTAATAATAGTTTAATAATAGAATGTATGTAGTACTTTAGTCGTTAATATTGAATTTATACCCTACTTTTTCACGTTGTCAGGACATTAATACAGGCAAGCGGCAATTATTACTCTAGTGACGAACGCACACATCCTCTTCGACGTGATAACAAATCATGTCATCTTTGATAAAGGGCTGGGTTTGAAGATAGGGCTCTTGCCATTGTTTTTCTGCCAACTTATTTTTGAGGTTCAAGTTATTTTTTAACACTAACAAACGTACAAGTTGCAGTTTTAAATCTACATTGATGATATCTGGATATATATCGACGTATCTAGGCAAAGCCGCTAATTCCATCAAGTGGCCGGCGATGTTATTTAGATTGAGCAGGATACCGCAATTTTGACAATCGATGTAAAGCTGGTTTCTCTCGTAGATTGTGGAAGAGACACTTTCTATTTTACTTCGTATTTCCGTTAATGATGACTTATGGGTGCCGTTCGGAACCATTAACGAAGAATGAAATTTAGCGAGTTTGTTCAATGTCATATTTTGTTTGTAGGCAAATCGTGACAATAAATTTCGAAACAAAAATGGAAAGTCATTTTGTTGTCTCGCTACTTCTTCGAAAGATAACCACTTTGTGTCTCGATACATATGATGATGCCAAATTTTATTTAATGACCATTCATCAAATGAGAGTGGTTGTAGTGCTGTATGTATGATTGTCCATTGATCAAAACCTTGTCTATTCATACGTTCTATTAAAGGAATGTAAATACTATCTATGTTAACAATAGGCAGAATTTTAAAGATTAGCTGATCTGTTGAGGCCATAAGCTTTCTATCAAGTTGGATCAATGTTGCAATTAAATGTTCCGCTTGTTCATACTCACCGTTTTCAATTTTAAACAAGATATCTATACTGGCAATTTTATAAACACTCTGGAAATCAAAGCGTCCGGAAACTGCTAGCGGGTTTAATGTTTCAAAATTATTAAACTCGGCCAATTGATACAAGCGATTTAGTCGTGATTTGTTCTTGCTAACGATCTGTTGTAATGAAGCCCGTTGAGTAATTAATTCATCGAAACATGAGCTTTGAGCGAGACTACATTCATACGGCTCACCGTCGGATTTGTAAGGTTTCAGTTGAGGATATTGAATAGGAGAAACGTCTCTTATTGACCCATTGTCTAGTTGTGTGAGTACTTGATTGTAGTCGTTAATAGCTCGCTGATAGGAATTTTCGTTGTCACCATACTGCCAGCTTATTAGTTCGATATGAGCATTTTTTTCTAGGTTACTGGGGATATTGTATTGCTGTTGAATCGCTGTAATTTCTGGACTTTGATCTACATCGGAAAATAAGAAATAAAGCCCAGTAACAATAATGACAACACAAAATAGAACTATTGAACGAACTTTCATGTCACTTCCTTGTGAATGTGATTTGGTATTTAAATACACTTCGCCGGTTTAGGTAACCCTGCAATGCGAGTGGCTTGTTTGGCTGGGCCTTTTGGGAACAAGCTATACAGGTAGCGGCTGTTGCCTTTTTCTGGACCAAATTCTTTGGCGACGGCTTTGACTAACATGCGCACCGCTGGGCTGGTATCAAATTCGAGGTAGAAATTGCGAATAAAGCGCACGACTTGCCAATGTTCTTCGGTCAGCGTTATCTCTTCAAGCGATGCAATATGCACTGCAATATCGTCGTTCCAATCGTCGAGATTCACTAAATAATCGTGCTTGTCTACGTCGTAATCTTTACCGTTAAAATGAATACCGCTGCTCATGATCTTACCAATTTACTAAAGGTTTATGCTTGGCGGTGAGTTTAACAAACTCTGCTAAGTCAATCACTTGAATATTAGGGGAACTGTGATCGATAAGTCCACGGGCTTTAATATCACTCTCAAGCGCATAAACTGTACTGTAACCCGCTAAAGCATCGGGTAGTGTCGCAGCAATCACCGCATCTTGGGTTAATATCAACGCCGCGTCTTGTTGAGCAGGTGGCAATGCTTTTGAAAAGGGGCTTTGGGTAGCAATAATTAACATATTAAAAGCTCATTGATTGATCATAAGAGGCAAGTTTTTCAAACCATTGCGCGTTATCCAAAGAAATCACGTCGATTGAAAGGCTATCTGCATCGATATTGCGTAATTGCAGTGAATCACCACATACAAATACCTCTTCTATATCGTATAACTCAAGCAAGCCGTATGTTTTAGCTAAATCCTTATTGCCGGTCAAAGATGCCTTGGTGTTACTTAATAATTGATACACACCGTCACCTTGGAAAAACAGGGCAACAGGGCGGTCGTAACTGGCATTAGCCAATAACATATCTAACGATTCACGATAGTTGTTATTACCAAAGGGCGCTGTTTGATTAATAATAGCGAGAGATTGCATAACTACTCCTAAAACTGAATGAGACGGTCGGCCTGTGCAGAAGCCGTTACAAATTCACCAAGACCGCCCAATGCAAAACCATCGGCAAGATTATGACTCATAAGCTTTTGCTCTTGAGCCACTTGTTCGTCTGCTACGCCGCGTCGCAATGAGGCTGAAATACAACTAATCAGTGGCACTTTATGCGATGCTGCGAGCGATTGCCA
>MPDF01000144.1 GCA_001874365.1 Gammaproteobacteria bacterium MedPE
CCTTCGGGCAGCTTACGCTGTGCAAAATGGCTTTCCTGCCATTTTGTCCCCAACTTAGTTGATGCTCGTTGCGTCGAACCTTGTTCGACGGACTTCACATCAAGTGAGTTGGATATTGCTAGACACCTGCTTAGTCGTGAAGCCTCGTGTGGAAATACACGGGGCTTTTGCAGTTAGTTGTTTCTCTCACTGTGACTACATCGTATGGACACGGTGTCACCCGCCTAAATTTAATTGGATACATTGAATAGGTTATTCAGTTGGCGCGTTCACTACAACGTTCGAGAAACTGAGTTTTTCAATGCCTGTTAGCGTATTTGTTCCTTCTCTGTCATCTTGAAGGTCATTCACGGTGACAAGATTGTTCTCGACGCTAATTTGATACTCTGAATAATGACCGGAAAAATATACAGTATTTTCCCCGTCATTACCTGTGATATCGTTGTCGTACTGATTAACTTTAACACCACTCGCGTTGCTTCCTGTCAGCGTTACATTCTTAAGATATTGAGCGTGATGGGTGTAAGATAGTGCTGTATCGAATGAAAGTGAAAATGTACCCTTAAATGATTCATCAATACGAGCATTATAAGTGATAACTGGTGAAAAAAACTGCTCCACAACTTTGGTACCCATGGGATCATCTTTAGCTGTATCTTGGCGGTCTTTACCGACATATAAACCCCACATGCCATTTTCTTTTTGAGTATCATTTTCAGGTTGCCACGCGCCCCAAAGTCCATAATACGAGTCAATAACTGCTGCGAGATATTCTTGAGTTAGACTATTTTCTGTCGTTAATTCCTGTATCCAAGAATCTTGGCCTATTCCCCACAGCTTTTTAGCTGATGCATCGACTTCCGCGGCTCTAATCTCGGCTTGATAGTCAGGTAGCGCACCGATGAAACTCGCGTTTTGATCGACACCTATCCCGTAGTCATGAACAAAATGAAGGATCTCTTCATATGATGCGTCGCGGTGTTCATAATTTTGGTTAATATACCATTCTCCACCTTCAACTTGGAGTTCGCCGTAGTATAGCGGTTGCCCATCTAATTCAGCCCCCGCATTAGTTCCATCATCGACACCATTCAATAACAAAAGCTTGGCTCCATTTTCCGCTAGTTTATTTGCGACGGCACTCTTGTCGTTACCATATTTAGAATGTGGAACATCTGTCAGGTAAAAGTCGAGAATTGAACGAGCACGTACGATTTGATTATCGGTAAGACCATCTTGCGCCAGAATTCCTATTTCACCGCCGTTAGGGGCAATGATACTCGTATATCGATTAAATTTTAATGCAGGCGTGTACGTACTGCTTAGACCGTTAGGGACGGGGTTAATACCTAGTGCGAGTGTTTCTGGCGAAAGAGAATGGGCTATTGAGGGTGTTGGCGCCGGAGCTAATGCATTGTTAGAGCTCGAAGAGCCACAGCCAGCCGTAGTAAACAAGCATAGAATTGCAGTAGTAGTAAGTGACAGTCTGAGCATAGGATTACCTTAATCGATTGGGAGCCTATGTATAATGCCACTATACTTCTGTCGGTTAAGTAAGCGAATGTAATCTCTTATGTAAGCGCACGGATCCGTTAATCAATGCGCCAGTCTATAGCGTTACGTCCTTTTGATAGTAGGTAACTATTGGCTTTACTGAAGCATTTGGATTCGAAAAAAGCGGGGGCCGTTTTCATATGCTTGTAAGCACCAAGCGGACTAGGGTGAGAGGTTTTAATGACGGCGTGTTTGTTAAGATCTATGTTTGAACAGCATTTATGCGCAAAAGCTCCCCACGCTAAAAATACAGTATTGCTAGCGCGTTGATTGATGAATTCAATGGCCGCAGCTGTAAATTGTTGCCAACCTTTTTTAAGATGACTACCGGCTTTGCCCGCTTCGACTGTTAAAGAGGCATTGAGAAGAAAAATTGATTCGGCGTTAAACCAGCGGCTTAAGTCACCATGTTGTGGGGAAGATAGCTCAAGGTCTGATTCTAGCTCTTTATAGATGTTTCTTAAACTTGGTGGAATTTTTTCAGATTTTGGTACGCTAAATGACAGCCCCATAGCTTGGTTTTCATTGATATAAGGATCTTGCCCAACGATAATTAATTTGATGTCAGATAGTGGCATTTCGAAGACTTTAAACCACATGGAAGTTGGTGGATAGATCGTTATGCCATCATTTTGTTGTTGTTCTAAATACGAAAGTAGTTGGCTAATATAGTCTTTTGAAAATTCTTGCTGAAATAATGGTAGCCAAGAAGAGTGAATAGTCGTTGGGATAGTGTTCACGTGAATACCTAGTAAATTTTATGCATAAAAAAAGCGCCTTAAAGGACGCTTTTTATTTTGAATGAATCAGCTTCAAAAATCGAGGTCTAAGTCATCAATATTATATTCATGACCAAGGTCTAATTCCGTTAGCTCTTTAGCTAATCGTTGTCTATCCTGAATGGCTTCAATTTCACGCCACTTTTTCTTTTTACTACCTTTAGGGCGACCGCGTTTCGCTGGTACTGCATCGTAGTTCGCCGCAAATTCTAACCTGTCCATGGTTTACTCCTTCTGCTGAATGAATGATTAATAATTAACGCATTCAGCGAAGGGAGTCAATAAAAAATTAAAACTTTTTTAGTGACTTAGCTCTAGTTTTAGTAGTTAATTACTAGTTCCACTGGGCTAATAGCATGTCTTCTAGCTTGTTTTGATCAACTGCGAAATTACGAATACCTTCTGATAATTTATTTGTTGCCATTGGATCTTCGTTCATTTCCCATCGAAATTGTGTTTCTGTTAATGGGGCAGGTGCAGATTGTTGTGTAAAATCATTTACAAGCTTTTGAACCACTTCGCCTTCTGCTTCTTCGAGTTCTTGTAACAAGTTAGGGCTGATAGTTAGCTTATCACAACCTGCTAATTCCAGAATTTCTCCGGTGTTTCTGAAGCTTGCGCCCATTACTACGGTGTTGTAACCATGAGTTTTGTAGTATTCGTAAATTTCAGTTACCGACACTACACCTGGATCCTCATGGCTTGCGTATTCTTTCTTATCGGTATTGGCTTTGTACCAATCTAAAATACGGCCAACAAAAGGAGAGATAAGGAATACGTTTGCTTCTGCACAGGCTTTTGCTTGAGCAAAGCTGAAAAGCAATGTGAGATTACAGTTAATGCCTTCTTCTTCTAACTCTTTAGCTGCGCTAATTCCTTCCCATGTCGACGCTAGTTTGATTAAAATTTTACTTTTATCGATACCTGCATCTTTATACATTGCTACAAGTTGTTTTGCTTTGGCTACAGACGCTTCTTTATTAAATGATAAACGCGCGTCAACTTCAGTTGAAATACGACCTGGGATGGTATTTAAAATTTCACGACCAATGGCAACTGCAAGGTAATCACTAGCGCTTGAAAGCTGTTCTGTTTGTGATTCGCCATTTGTTTTACCAAATGCGATAGCATCACTCACTAACGACTGGTATTGCGGTAGTTGGGCAGCTTTTAAAATCAACGACGGGTTAGTGGTCGCATCCTCTGGGTTGTATAGCTTGATTGCTTCGAAGTCGCCGGTGTCTGCCACAACAGAAGTCATTGTTTTAAGTTGTTCTAATTTGTTCATTACGGTATTTATTCCTAATAAGGCAAGCGCTTTAGTGAGTATAGATTGATACTGCTGAGCGGTTTAAATTTTGTTGTAATTACATATACCATGTAATTTAAGAGATCCAAAGGCTAATTGTGTAATTTAATTACGCGAAACTTAAAAACTGTCACTTGTGTCATGAATTCGTTATTCTGGTCACATTTATCCTTGTTTAGCGCAAGGTTGAATTGCCTGTATTACTTAGTACAATAACCGAAAATATTATTGATTAAGGTGCTTTATAAAATGCTAGCGGTCATCTCTCCAGCAAAGAAACTCGATTTTGAAACTCCGGCAAAAGATCTGCCTGCAGGCCAGTGTGAATTGCTAGGTGAAGCTGAAATTCTAATAGAGCGTTGTAAGGAACTTTCAGCCAGTGATATTGCGTCATTGATGAAGCTTAGTGATAAATTAGCTGGCCTTAATGCAGCGCGTTTTGGTGAGTGGGCGACGCCATTTAATACTGAAAACGCCAAGCACGCAGTGCATTCATTTAAAGGTGATGTCTATGTCGGCCTAGATGCTGATACATTAACGGATGATGATCTTGAGTTTGCTCAGTCACATCTGCGTATTTTATCGGGTCTTTATGGCTTATTGCGTCCACTGGATTTAATGCAAGCTTATCGCTTAGAGATGGGCACTAAACTTGATAATTCTCGCGGTAAAAACCTGTATGAGTTTTGGGGCAACAAGATCACCGAGACATTGAATAATGCCTTGAAAGAAGCAAGCAGTGAAGTACTAGTAAATTTGGCATCGACGGAATACTTTAAGGCCGTGAAAGCTAAGAATGTTAATGCACAAATTATTACGCCAATCTTTAAAGACTATAAAAATGGTCAGTATAAAATTATCAGTTTTTACGCAAAAAAAGCGCGTGGTTTAATGGTGCGTTATATGATTGATAAGCGCGTTTCTACGCCTCAAGAATTAGAAGCGTTTGATTATGAAGGTTATCAATATGATGCTGAGCAATCTAGCGCAAAAGAAATGGTATTTACACGTAAATTAGAAGCGTAAATAAAGATCAGCGTTAGGATCGCTGATCTTTAGTCGATTCCATAACGACATAGGTCGATATAGAAGTGACTTGGGCTAATGTTCCTAGCACTTCTGTATGAAAGTTTTTGTAGGTATTTAAATCACTGGTTTCAACTCGAATTAAGTATTCGTAAGAGCCAGTGATGTTATGACATTCGACAACCTGATGCGCTATCGCCATCGCTGCCTCAAAGGCCAGTTGAGAGTCTTTTGTATGGTTAGATAGGCCAACCATGACATAAGCGACACAACCCACCCCTAATTCGTTTTTGTTGAGTACAGCGCGATAGCCACTAATGACTCCACTGCGTTCTAACTCTTGCACACGGCGTAAACACGCTGACGGCGATAAGCCAACCCGTAATGCAAGCTCAGCATTGCTAATTCGACCATCACTTGATAGTTCGCGCAATATTCTTTCGTTAATTCGGTCTAAAGTATTCATAGATTGCAAAAGTAGCAGTCGATATGCATAAAAAGCAAGATAATTCCAACAGGTACTCAATATAATTGTTTGCAAGATAAAAAATTAAGGAATTGAAAGTGACGATTGAATTACTTGTCGCATTGGCTGTTTTTGCCGTTGTTTCAACGGTGACTCCGGGGCCAAATAATCTAATGTTAATGTCTTCTGGCGCTAATTTTGGGTTTAAACGTACTATCCCTCATATGGCTGGAATTACATTAGGTTTTGGCTTAATGGTGATATTGGTGGGCATGGGGTTGATGACGGTATTTGATCAGTTTCCTACATCGCATCTGGTGTTAAAGGTATTGAGCATAGCGTATTTGATTTATTTAGCTTATAAGATTGCTCGTTCAGGAAAACCAACAAAAAGTGAGATGGAAGGCGCTAAACCGTTAACATTTTTTCAAGCCTGTGCGTTTCAATGGGTCAACCCAAAAGCATGGACAATGGCACTTACCGCTATTAGTGTTTACTCGCCAGATCGCAGTTTGTTATCCATCGCTGTTATTGCGGCAATTTTTATTATAGCGAATGTACCTTCAGTGGGTGTTTGGACAATACTTGGTCAGAAAATTAGTGTGTTGTTGAGTAATCAACGCCGGTTAACAATTTTTAACTACACCATGGCAGTGTGCCTATTAGCGTCGATTTATCCGGTGCTCTTTTAATAATATTGAAGGGGTAAATCCCAAAAAAAGCCAGCACATGGCTGGCTTAATGTTTTGGCAAAATAAAGGGACTTATTTTGCTTTTTTCTTCGGTAACGGCAATAGCTTCTCATCAGCTTGTGCTGTTACATAGGCAACCACTGCCCAAGCTGCAACGTTTTGTGCAAGCTCAGTTGGGTTGATTTTGTCTAGCGTATCATTCGGCGTGTGGTGATAATCAAAGTAATCGGTACCGTCTTGACGAAGACTAAATACTGGCACGCCCTTTTCTGGCAAGATCGATACATCTGGGCCGCCGCCAGCTTTGTTGTTACCACTGTTGATGCTTAATGGTTTAAGTACCTTGTTGATATGTGCCATAACATCTAGGTTGTCTGGATGAACTTGACTATCAAAGCGCCAAATATTGCGCGCACCAAAATCAGACTCACCCGCTAATTTAATCTTATGAAGCTCTTTGGCATTTGCTTTGCGGTATTCTTTAGCACCAATTAAGCCGCCTTCTTCGTTAGCAAATAAAACAACACGGATAGTACGCTTAGGTTTTAGTTTTTTGATTTCATGGGCTGCTGCCATTACGATGCCAACACCTGCACCATCATCTAGTGCTCCGGTGCCTTCATCCCAAGAGTCAAGGTGAGCACCAATTAAGATATATTCGTCTGGGTATTTGCTACCAGTAATCTCACCAATAACGTTATATGATGTTTTTGGTTTATAGGCACGGGTTTCTAATTCCATGTTGATTGAAATTGGTAAGCCGCGCTTTTTCATTTGCATTAACATCATGGCATCTGACGTTGAAATAGCGCCAGCTGGGATCTTTTTAACGCCATCTTTGTAATTCATATTACCAGTATGCGGAAAGCGAGAAGAGTCTGTGCCAATTGAACGAATGATTAGACCAATGGCGCCTTTTTTACTCGCAACTGATGAGCCGATTGAACGACCAGCAACTGTTGTACTGTATTCTTTACCTTCTAAATGACGGTGCATACGCGCATCAATATAGACGATTTTCCCTTTAACATCGTTTGGATTTGCCTGACGTAATTCATCAACTGAATCAAAGAATACTAACTCACCTTTTAAGCCACCTTTAGGAGTAGCAATACTATCGCCTAAGGCGGTAATCGCTAATGGTTGTGGAAATGGTGCTGTAACACTTGCTTTAGCAAACCCTCGCTCCCAGTGACGAACTTCAACAGGCTGCTTGTAGACTTTATCAAAACCTAACGCTTTAAATTTATCTTCTGCCCAAGCAACTGCAACGAGATCTGCTGGTGTACCGGCTAAGCGCGGCCCTACTTCAACAGTCAGTGATTCAACAATGTCGTAACCCAAGTTAGAGCGTAATGCGCTATCACGTAGTTGGTGGGCTTTTTC
>MPDF01000145.1 GCA_001874365.1 Gammaproteobacteria bacterium MedPE
ATCACCAAAGAAGCTGGCTCTTCAGTCGCCTTTGAAGCAGGCTTTGTCACTTATTCTAACGCCATGAAAACTAAACTGGTTAACGTGCCAGAGCAACTTTTAATTGAGCATGGCGCTGTCAGCGAGCCAGTGGTGATTGCAATGCTTAAAGGTGCATTGGACGTGAGTGAAGCAAACGTTGGCGTAGCCGTATCAGGCATTGCAGGCCCCGGTGGCGGTAGCGATGAAAAACCAGTAGGTTTAGTGTGGATTGCTTGGGGTGATAAAGACAACATCCGAACCGCCGCACTGTATTTGCCACTAGGCCGCGCGTACTTTCAACAATACGTAGCAACCGCGGGATTAGATTTAGTGAAGCGTCATTTAATGAATATCCAGCAGCCGCCTAAATATTTAGACGCGAGAAAAGCAACGATTTAACCGATTATTCCTAAGCATAGCGGCATGCGTTTTCAATAGTTCTTGATGACGTAATGTCGGTTCCTAACGTTCAATATCGACTATCTGATTTTATCTACCTTGCTTTGGTCTTTAATTAAACCAAGTTCAAATAACTGCTCGGCGATACTTTTCAAGGTATCCGTCTCAGCAGCTGTTCTTTCCTGCTTTGATATCAATTCACAATAAGTTCTTCTAATATCTTTAAATTCTCGCTCTTGTCGTCGACAATCAATACATCGAACACAATGGGAGTCGATATAAAAGCTAAGTACCTCAAACCAATATTGCTGCTCAAGTGCATAAAAAATAAATGGTCTTGAACAGGAGCGACATGATTCTTTAATATCGACGTATATCCGACGCGGGTACAGCGCATCAACTTGTTTGGTTATGTCAGCTGGTATCGCAGTTTCTCTAAAATACTCAATGCCTTTATAACGCCAATAAGCATCGTCTATTTCAGAGTTAGTAAAATCATACTCGGATACAATAGGCTTATTGCCATATCGCGGATGATTTACATAGTCCATCACAAGTAACTTCTTATCACGACCGCACCACTACCTAGGCTTTTCATTCAGCTCAAGCATCTTGATGTATTTAGTAAATCGTCGCGCTCTAGTGTCTGCTTTTTTCGCACTGGTTAATCCATGAGCAATGGTGCAGCGATCTGATTTATTAAGCGTGTCATAAAACGTTTTGGCGATTGGCATATCTGCCAACGCAGCAATAAAATCTTCTGGCACTGTCATTTCACTCACTGCATAAGCATTTTCCCACCGTCCATCAGCTTTAGCGGCAGTGACATGTAAAAGACCAGACGCTTGCATTCGTCCTAAGTGAATCAGTTCTTCAACGTGTTTTCTATTTTTCTTAGACCAATTACTTTTCGACGTTCTTGGGGTAATACGCTGAAGATACGCTTGGTCATCGACAGATTTTTTAATGCCATCAATCCATCCCCAGCAAAGCGATTCCACCACAACGTCATCCCAAGTTACGCTTGGTAAGCCAGTGTATTTTTTATAGATTTTCACCCATAACTCAGTTTTATTGGCGTGATTATTTTCAAGCCACTGCCCTAGCAGCTGCGGCTCTTCAAATGTCATAATTTTTGTAGGATCGGGATTTGGCATTACTTTATCTCTTGAAATTATTTTGTAGTGAAAAACGTGACTAAGGCTAAGTTTGTATCTTAACGAGAATAACGCCCTAATATCTTAAGAGCATCGCTAATTGCAATTTTTTTATCGCCAAATTGAATAAATGCGCCGCCCTCTTCACGTACAGATTCTCGCCATTCATTTTCCCAAAATACCCAAGCAGTCTTCTTTACAAAATCAATTTTAAAGTCAATTTGTCCATCCATACCGAAATCTTCAACTGATGAAAGCAACTTTCCATCTTTATCTAATATTGAATATGTTATGAAATCCAAGACTCCATCACCATCGCTATCAGAAACGCTGACGTATGACTGACCAGTATTTTTTTGGTAAATACTCACGCCATTTGAGTTTTCCTTATTATCATCAACACTTAGTGAAACATTCATTGTTTTCTGATTAGAAATAAAGAGTGAATGAGTTGTAGTTTTACTCGGCTTTAAGCCCTTACCTAACGCATTATAAAAAGCTGATTCCATTTTAAAACCATCTAACTCGGCGTTACTAATGGATTTGAATGCGCCTTTCTCCTCGAGAAGTTTTGCTAATTTATCAATTAGTTTTTTATCATCTGGCTGTTTATCAAAAGCCAAACTACTAAATGATAATAAACTGCCTATTAATAGATACCTCATCTTCATTTCTTATTCCTTGTCTTTCATTGGATGGTTGTCCTTAAAATCACACCTTTCATTCTCGTAGTCAAAACTTCCTCCTTGATCTAAACAAACATCAACATTGTCGGCCAGTTTTATCTCAGAACAACCGCTTAGAATTATAAAAATTAGCATTATACTTTTATTAAAATTCATAGATGTATTATCAAAATAATTAATTAAATCCTAAATAAACCAACCCCAAGCCACATAGTTGAGCGACAATACCTATAGGTCTAAAATATCGGCCAATCTTTGCGGTAAGAGAAGCAAACTTGCGATGTCTTTCACTGCCAATAACAATCAGAAAAAGACCGACGACGCATAAAACGCCGCCTATTGTCTGCACTACCAGTGGATATGAGGTTTGTTCTGCAAATAGCAGTAATAAAACGCCAAGTGTTAATCTGCTAACGATTTCAAATAAATGAAACCAAGGCTTATTGCTAAATTCGGTAATGCCCTTAGCGAAAGCATCAGGCTTAGCCACCATCATACAGCCAAATACAAACATACCGCTGCCGAATAAAACTAGAAGAAACATACAACTCCAATGTACCTTGAGAGCATTTTTCTCTCAAACTACTTCATGATTTGTAAACTAACGCCTACCCAATATACGTAGAATTCTAAGGAATAGATTAATGATATCCATATATAACGCTGCCGCGCTATCTACTGCGTTATCATAGGTTTTAGGAATTTGATTCGCTCTGCCCCAGTCATAGCCAATGTAACCACAAAAAATGACTGCCACTGCCCAGTCTATCCAATTGTGATGAATGCCAAATACATAAATCTGTACTAACTCAATAACAATAACGGCCAACAAAGCAACAGTTAACGCACCTGAAATTTTTTTGAAAAACTTAGGGTACATAGAGCCTAGAATCATCATAACCAATGTGACACCACCGGTTATTCTAATCGCTTCCATCACTAAGGTGTCATCATAAACAGAAACCACTATGTTGATGATTAATCCAAACGGCACAACCACAAAGTTATAACCAATAAAACTGACGATAGGTTTATCAGAGGAGTTGAACAAATACATGCCAAAGAAACACGAGGCAAAATATCCAATGAAAAACATCCAAGTAGGAATTGATGTCAAGCTAGCGGGGTCAATATTCACAACCATCAGCCAATTAACGAAAAATCCCCAAAACAAGCATAAGCCTATAGTGATGTTATAAGCCGCCGCGCTGATTTCTTGTTCCCCAGCACTGGTGCGATTAAATACATTTGATTCAAACATAAATAACTATTCCTTCATTTATTTTATGACTGTTTAAAAGTTAACTCGCTGAATGTTTTACACTATTTGGTTATAATAAGACAATGAAAAATGCAATTAATAACAAACCTCTTGAAAGTCTCGAGGGTAGGCAAACGATTGCTTGTGAAATGATTTATGAAGTGGTTAATTGCATCAACTAATGACGAGATAATAAGACGTCGCAGATAAACTAATTAACTAGTGATACGCTCTATTCATGACAATTCCTACTACGCTGATTTAAATTATTTCAAAGCATAGTAGGAATAATCGATAGTTCATTAATCAATGAGAAATTCGTGCCTGTCCTTTGTTTATCTTAAATTATGATTTCTGCATTTGTTGTTGGAATGTTATTTCAATGAATTCTGCTGGGCGACTAATAGCAACTAATACAGAGATTCGTAATATGCCTTCTAAAATATCTTCACTTGTCATTGTATTACCAAGACCGACATTCACTTCAAAAGCGTCTGATGGCGAAGCTCCCGCTAACCCACCTCGCTTCCATATTCCTGTTAAAAAATTAGTAATCATGCTATTCATTGCAACCCATGTATTAGCAGTATTTGGTTCAAATACATACGCTTTTGCTGCAAGCCTAATGGACTCTTCAAGCATGATCATGGTGCGCCTGACGCTGATATAGCGCCAATCTAAACTATTCCCATCTAACGTTCTTGCTCCCCATACCAACGTGCCTTCACCGATAAAAGAACGAATCGCATTTATTGATTTACCTTGCGTTGTTACATTCAAGTCTTCTTGTTCATCATGTGAAATATTAACAGCAGGAGAAATCACTCCATTTAGACTAACATTGGCAGGTGCTTTCCAAACACCTCTGGCATTATCTACCATGGTGTAAATTCCGGCCATTGATGCAGACGGCGGCAGCAAATTCAATTGCAATTTAACATCAGCCAATATAGTGTTGTATATCGGACTTATCGTACTCAATGTTTTGTGCAGTAAATGCTGCTCCGCAACGCCTAACGGTGTTTTTATGCTTGTAACTTCATCAAGCATTTGCTGTTTTTTAGCTTGGCGTAACTTATTACCACCACTGCTTAATTCGTGTTCACTTAGTCCATCAAGATCTGCGAACGCACTGTTTATTTCGGTTGTTAAAAGTGTTTCTAATACATCAATATTTGAGATGTTAGAGAAGCTTAAATCGCTGTCTTGAACAATTGATGTGTTGAGCCACGGATAATATGCCGCAGCAAAATCTAAATTATTAATACCCAACTTAGCGCGGAAGTTAGCAATACAATCACCTGAAGGATCTTGGCGATCTTTAAAACCATCCCAAATATCAACAATAGCGACTCTATTACGCATTACTGATCCACAATGTGCCAATGCAGCTTGTTGAACTCCGATACAGTCATCTTCTGCCAATAACACAGCTTCAGGTGTCACAACCATTGTAGGTTCTTGCTCTTTGATCAAAGTTTCAATACCCGACTTAAATTTAGGCGCTTCGATATCATTGCTATAATTACCAACAGATACAACGTAACAAGGGCCTCCACCATTCTGAAAAAAGAATAACATGTTGTGGTAAAGCGAATATTTTGTATTACTTTGATTTAATACGTATTCTTTTCCACCTTGTGTAAAAGCAGACTCAACTGTACTGTCTGCAGCTTTTTCATCGATACTGAATGAAGATAAAGGTGCACCACCAAAAAAATTATGAAAGTCAGACATCGACGTTATACGCCAAGCCTTATTCAATAATGATTTTCCTCCATTATCAGCCTTCTCGGTATACCCGATAAACGCAGGAACAGCCGTAGCTACTTCAACAACTGAGTTAGGAAATGCATTTTTTTCTACAACATAAACACCATGTGTTTTCATTACACTCATAGTAAATCCTTTTTATTAATAGTTGACGTAAATTTCAGATATCACATTCGCGACTTCGTCATCCACGCTTTTAGAGGTATTGCTAGCCTTTGTAATAGGCATAAATATCTCATTGAAATAAGCTATTTTCAACACATTAAATATCACCTTTTGAAATCTTAAATATTACAAAAGTGGGTTCAAATCGAAGTAATGAAACCTTTGAGAGAGCTCCTTATAACCATGATTAGTCACGAAAACTGAGGTTTTATTGACAGGCCGCTTCAGTGCGCACTGATAATTTGTAATGGAATATATAAAAAGACGGTAATAGATTAGCTAGCCTATCCCCTTACGCCAACTTCGACCGTGACAGTGAGCGTAATCTCTTAATTGCATTTCACTGCCTCCGTATTGAAGCCTAAAATCTTTAACTGCAGATTTCCAACCATCTGCTTCAATACCCAGAATGTCTAGAATGGGAGGAGTGCTTTCGTCAACAATCCCTGTTTTCTTTGGGTCAACGTGACAACCACTCTAATCAACTACTTCAATATAACTCAGTGAAATCGCGTTGTTATTTACAATCTGAGATAATGGCAACAGAGAATGTGGTTGACTAGACACATCACTGTCTTCGCTAGGCGTTTTTGTTACTGTTTATGAGATTTATATTGTTTGATTCGTTCACTAATCGAGGGAAATTCACTACCTTCTACACTACTGGCGACACCTGCTCTAATTGGATTTAGGTCAACATAAGCCATACAGCTTAATAAAGCTTTTTCATCCAATAATACTTGGGATTTTGAATCGTCCTTCCCAGAACTTATCTGTACAATTATCTTCCTCTTAAGCCTCTCTAGAAATGTGTTTATTTAAGCATTTCATAAACCATGAAATGCCATAAAGAGGTTCGTAACATAGCACACTAAATTCTTCTACTTTTGCTAGCTTTATAGCTGATATTTCTGGATTTGATTGATATTCATCGACAATTGGATGCCCATTGTATAACCGATACCAGCGCGCTATGACATTATCCATAGGCAATAAGTCAGCATGAACTCTATCCACTTGTAATACCAAGTGATAATGATTACTCATAATTGCGATTGGTATAAGGGGCATTATCACACAAAAAACTGTGGCGAACACATCGATTAATGAGGTGGTAATAGGACGTGGCTTATAAATCAATTAACTGGTGACAAGTTCTTGTCATGACAACTCCTACTACGCTGATTTGAATTATTTCAAAGCATAGTTGGAATAATCGATAGTTCATTAATCAATGAGAAATTCGTGCCTGTCCTTTATTTTCTTATTTTTATTCTTCTTTTTTTAACCACATTAATATACATCCCTACAATTCAGATGGAATGAACATTTAGAGCGACTTTCAGCTACTATTGACGTTTTATCTTATGCCATGTGTTTCTATGATAGGAGATTATTCCCAACACAACGCCACCTATAACCAAAGCGTGAAAACCAGTCATTATACCCGGTACGATAGGAATGGCAGCTAAACATAGTGACATACCAAAACGTCGGCTTTTAGAGTACTCGACTTCTACCAACATTCCTTTGCTAATCATAACTTGCTGAATAACCAACGCGATAATCACCAATACAGCAATAATAATTTGAATTGAGCTAATAAATTCCATTTTGTTTCCTTTTAAAACTTTGTGAGCACAATAATAATTCATCATGCTAATATTTTGATAGTTTGCAAATAGTTATTATAAATATTTTCGAAACCAGGTCACTAACTCATTATCTACTTTCGCTTTATTCTTCATT
>MPDF01000146.1 GCA_001874365.1 Gammaproteobacteria bacterium MedPE
ACTTGCTTCATCGAACGCATGAAATGCTTCCATTGTTGAAAAACAATTAGTTTACGCAGCTACCACGACACTGTCAGTACGATTTTTAATCACTGTTCAAATATATTCACACTCTTTAACAAAAAGTCTACAAAACAGTTAGTCAAAGGTGAGACATTCGGGAAAAAGCTTGATAGCATCGAGGCAGAAAAATTGGCACTAATAAGCCAATATAAGAAGAAAAGGTTTAAGTATGAACGATAATAGAGAGCAATTTGGATCTCGACTTGGATTTATTTTAGCCGCTGCCGGCAGTGCAGTTGGCATTGGTAATTTAGTTGGATTTCCCGTTAACGCAGCCAAAAACGGCGGTGGTGCATTTTTAGTGATGTACGCCATCTTCGTCGTTGCCCTATGTTTACCTGTCATGATGGCAGAGTTAGCCATGGGACGCAGCAATCAAAAAGGCCCTGTAGGTGCATTTACAGGCCTCTCCTCATCAGATAGTAAATGGCGTTTTGCCGGTATTCTTGGTGTGTTAACGCCGTTTATGATCGGTATTTTCTATACCGTGATTAGTGTTTGGATTCTAGGCTACCTATTCATGGCTGCCACTGGCGACCTTGCTCACTTAGCAGCCGATGGCACCTTTGGTAGTTTTGTCAGCAGTTATTACATTTTTGCGGCAATGATTGGTGTTGTTGCCATCATTTACTTTATTTTAAAAATGGGCGTACAAGACGGTATTGAGAAAGTATCGAAAATTCTAATGCCAGCATTATTCTTTATGTTAGTTGGCTTAGTTATTTTTGTATTGACGCTAGACAATGCAGCGGCTGGTGTTGAATTCTATGTCATTCCTGATTTCACTAAAATCACCGCGTCAGTGATTAATGGTGCGTTATCACAAGCCTTCTTCTCGTTGTCATTGGGCATGGGTATTTTAATTACTTATGGTTCATATTTAAGCCGTAAAACCAATATCGTAAGCTCTGCTAAGTTAGTTGCAGTTGCTGATACGTCAGTGGCATTCATTGCTGGTTTAATGGTAATGCCTGCAATTTTCTCATTTAATCCATCGGTTAACCCTGGGGAACTAAGTGACTCTTCAGTTGGCTTGATTTTTGTTTTATTACCTAAAATCTTCCTAGCACTGCAAGCATCAATCGGCTTTATTGGCGCCAGTATTGTGGCAACCCTGTTCTTTTTATTAGTGTTTTTTGCTGCTATCACCTCACTGGTTTCAATTATTGAAGTACCTGTTGCTTACTTAATGGATGAGAAGAAACAGACGCGTAAGAAAGCATTATCAACCATAGGTATCTTTGGTGGTGTATTAACGATTCTTGCAAGCTTGTCGCTAGGTATGGTTGGTTTCTTAACCGAGATGGTGACTTATGGCAGCGGTGTTAAATCGTTCTTCGATATCATTATCGATATTTTCTACGATACAATCTTGCCACTTAATGGTTTATTGGTGTGTTTATTCGTGAGCTATCGCTGGAAGAAACACAATCTTAATAAAGAGTTAAGTGTTGGCGATGACGGCTTTGAAGGTTCACTGATGCAAAAGTACGTTAACTTTTCGTTAGGTACCTTCATTCCAGTTATCTTATTGGTAATTTTCTTAAATACCGTTGCTGATAAGTTCTTTGCTCACTCATTGTTTGGTTTCTAAACTCCTAACAATAACAATGAATAAAAAGGTTGCTACGGCAACCTTTTTTATTGATACGGACAATACGCTTGTAATTTAACTAATAATTAGGCGCTAATAGCCGCTTCAAATAAGCTAAATAACTGATCAAAATCGGCATCTAAATTTGGATCTGTCCATTCATGAATATGCATTGGGTGGTGATAACGAACGGTACCAAAGAACATCGCGCGCGCTGTTACGTTGCAATCTTCAATGTTAAAACAACCCACATCGACACCTTCAGATAAAATGTCTGCTACCTGTGCAATCATTAAATCAAGATGACTCATCAGCACTTCTTTGGGTAAACCCTGAGCAATAATAGCGTATGAATCGAACATTTCAGGCTCATCTTTGGCACGTTGTTGCTTAATTTTTGCAAGTGTTTCGAACCATCGACGTAGTTTTACTACAGGAGAATCATCAGCATCTCTAATTGCTAACAAAGGCTCAGTAACACGCTCTAACCAACGCTTGGTCAACGCTTCATGCAATGCCGCTTTAGATTTGTAGTGCCGATATACAGTGCCATGGCTCACATTAAGCTCTCTAGCTACATCGACGACAGTTGTCTTACGTGGCCCAAAGCGTTGTAACACCTGCTCAGTTGTATCTAGGATCTTTTCTTTCGTTAGCATAAAGCGCTCATTGGAATGATGTAATTCGAAACAGCGTTATTTTAGTGACTTCCACACCTAGATATCAATTAAAATTAAGGATATTTATTGGATGGTTTTAAATTCCCATTGAGATCGCGCTAAGGGTGCCGTGGAACAAGTATCTAAAAATAATGTTCGCCATCGATCAGCAGCGCTAAATGTCGGAGCAGACTCATCACCAACAACAAGACAGAGGTCGAAGTTAGATAACTTTAGTTGGTTCTGCTTATTAAATTTAAAGCGCTTATGAATATCTGAGCTTGCGAACAGTCCTTGTTCTTCACAAGGTTTGATCATGAGGCTAGTCCCCGGAAGCACAGTATTTGCCGTTCCCATTGCCGTCAAACACCAACCAAATGCTGGAAATAAGATAAACTCCTCATTGGCAAATCTCACTAAACCATCGGCAGCAACGCCACGTTTACAATTGTGAGCTACTATTGGTTTATCAGCTCTAAAGTGTCCGACAACACCTTGAACATCAAGACAATAACCATCCTTCGGCCTATCAAGATTATTCGATAATTTAAGATATTGAGCTGCGCTAACCTGTGACGAAAAAACGCCCATCATCGCTGTAAAAAAAATGCCATTCAGTTTTAATTTCATCGGTATTTATCTGCTATGTGTCATTCATCAAAAACGAATGAAAAGTAATGTAAAGATAGCGCTACCTTACTTGACCAAACATCAAATG
The DNA here is from genome assembly GCA_001874365.1 of Gammaproteobacteria bacterium MedPE. Taxonomy (GTDB): domain Bacteria; phylum Pseudomonadota; class Gammaproteobacteria; order Enterobacterales; family Psychrobiaceae; genus Psychrobium. Next base: position 3,035 of record MPDF01000146.1, read on the forward strand.
ACAATTATTGTTTTTTGTCATTAACTACAAAACGAGCAATCACTGTCAGTGATTGCTTGTTTCATTTACAAAAGAGACAACAATGAAGAAGTTCATCGTAATAGCAATTGCAGTGTGTTTAATTTCATGTGCAGCATCTTGGTCACAGCCACAATTTTTATCTAAGAACTTTGAAGATGGCGAGTTTAAAAACATCAATGAAGTGAAGTTTCACTCACTGTGGGAGATGTTCAAGTTTAGTTTAAACAATGATGTCGAACGCGCAGTTTGGCCTGAGTGGTTAGAGACACAAGTTGATAAAGCGCCTCAAGAAAACGTGTTCAGCAATGATGCAAAAATAACCTATATCAATCATGCGACATTTCTCATTCAAATTAACGGTCTTAATATTCTTACTGACCCGGTATTTTCTGAGCGCACTAGTCCAGTATCTTTTGTGGGCCCTAAACGCATCCACAATCCAGGTATCGTTATCCAGAACCTGCCCAAAATAGACATTATTATCATCAGTCATGATCACTACGATCACCTTGATTTAGACTCAATATCTACTATTTCTAAAAGAGACAAGCCACAAATTTACATGGGCTTAGGCGTTAGTGAACGCTTGGATGATGAAAGTCACTCAATTGAACTAGATTGGGGGCAAAGCGCAAAACTCAATGACAACTCAACCTTATGGTTCCTTGACGTTCAGCATTTCTCAGGCCGCACATTAACAGACAGAAATACGACACTTTGGGGCGGTTATTTATTGGATATTGCAGGCACAAAAATTTATTTCGGCGGCGACAGCGGTTATGCCGATCATTACCAACGGGCATATCAAGAACATGGCGCTGTAGACCTTGCATTTTTGCCTATTGGCGCTTATGCACCACGCCAACTCTTCAAACCGATCCACATGGATCCACATCAAGCCGTTCAGGCGCATCAAGATCTTCGTGCCAAGGTTTCAATTGGCATGCACTACGGCACTTTTCAACTAAGTGGTGAACCTTTTGATGAGCCAAAATCTTTGCTAGAACAAGCTAAAAAAGACGCCAATTTAGCCAATGATTCCTTTGTAACACTAGCGATCGGTCAACCCGTATTTTTATCTTCGCTCATCAAACAACCACAATAATGATTAGATAGTTATGATACTTAAAAATACAAAAGACAACTATGGCGCCATTGCTAAAAGCTTTCATTGGGCATCCGCTATTGTCATTCTATTGGCCTATATCAGCGTATATTATCGTCATTGGTTCACTGAAACTGGCACGCCAGATAATTGGACCGCACTGCAACTCCACCTATCCTTTGGCGTCACCTTAGGTGTTCTTGTCATTCTCCGAGTCTTCTGGCGCTTATCGACCTCTCAACCCACACTTGAGCCTGGTAGCAAAGCGTCGCATTTGGCTGCTCATTTAGGACATATTGCTTTATATGCCGTGCTCATTCTCATGCCATTAACAGGATATATCGGCACATCAGTTGATACGGAATTCTTTTTCCAATTCAACATCACCAAATTTGATGACACTCCCCTATTTAAATACTTAATTGAACAAGGAGTAGTCTCAAGCTTTGAAGAGTTTGAGCGACCAATTGATTTCATTCACAAACAAATTTTAGGCGCTTGGTTCTGTTGGCTCCTTATTGCAGGCCACATTGGTGCAGCGATTTATCACCACGTTGCCCTAAAAGACAGAACGCTATTAAAAATGTCATTTATCCGTAACCGCTAGCACTAAGGAATCTTTATGACCGTTAGTTTAAAAACAACGACGCCATCAACTAATAATTTTTTACGAATATTCGGATGTATTTTCCTGCAAGGAAAACATCAAATTCAGTGTCCTGCGATAGAAAACATTGCGGATAAAAAAGTACTCATCACGGGTGGCAACGCAGGCATTGGCAGTGAGATATCAAAAGCACTTATCAACGCTGGTGCGCAAGTGACTTCTTTATCTCGAGGGCAATCAGGCAACATTCAAGAAGATAGTAATATCAACTCTATTTACTGCGATTTATCATCGTCTGAAACTATTGTTATGGCTGTCTCAAAACTCACGGCAACCTTTGACATAATTATTTGCAATGCCGGTATTGTTGCACACAACTACCAACAAACCCCCGATGGCCTTGAGCAAACATTTGCAACTAACGTATTTGGCCACCATTTGTTATATCGTCTGCTGATCGAGAAAGACATGATCAACAAGGGGGGTAAAATTATTATGACAACAGGCGAAGCTTACTTATCTGCAACAGATTGTTTCCCCAATGTCACAAAATATAGCAAGTTTGAAGCTTACGGCGGCTCTAAACTTGGAAACCTGTGGCAGACAAGAGAACTCGTAAGACATTATCCACAATTCCAGTCGATTGCTGTGCATCCTGGCGTGATAGCTAGTGGGTTCGGTATTCAATCAAAATCAGGTATTGGTCATTGGTTCCGTGAACGTTTATTAATCAGTGAACAACAAGGCGCTCAAGCAAGTTTAATCGCTGCTACACAACCGCTTCCCCAAGGAGCCTATTGGCATAACTCAAAGGGATTATTAACGCTACAAGATGAGGATGTAGGCAGTGACGAGATCAAATCACAATTATTGTGGCTAACACTAGAATCACTATCTCGACCTTGGCTGCCAAATTAAACGAACAAGAAAACATTGAAAATCATGTCATCAATTTAACAGGCTTTAACAAAAGCCTTTTATTAGCCAATAATGTCTAATAAAGCTAAAGTATTAATGGTGTGACATTTTTGTCACATTGTGCTTTTTAAACTAGCCCCTCATTCATTTATACGTACTGGCTATGAAGTTATTATTAATCGAAGATCATGCAGAAATTTCAAAAGTTATTTTTGAGTATTTTGAACTCAAAGGGCATGAAATGGATTATGCACGAGATGGCAAACACGGATTAGAGTTGGCTAATCTCAATCATTATGACATGGTTATCTTAGATATAATGTTGCCGCAAATTGATGGTCTTTCGGTATGTCGTCAATTACGAGAATCTGGTAATGCAACGCCGATTATTATGCTCACCGCTTGTGACGAAAAAGAAGATATTTTGAGTGGGTTTGAACACGGTGCAGACGATTATCTTGTTAAACCATTTGACTTAAAAATTTTGGAAGCTCGTATTAATGCTATCTATCAGCGATACAAAGGCATCAACTCAGTACGCCAATTAAGCTTTAGTGACCTCACACTCGATCTCACCAACCATCAAGCTATCCGTGGCGAGTGTATCTTCAGTCTTAATAATGCCCAATTTAAATTACTAAAGTTATTGATGTTGAAAAGCCCTGGTATTGCCACTAGAGAAGAAATAAGCCGTGAGATATGGCAAGACGATGAGCCTGATGAAGACCTTATCAGAAATCATGTATATCGCTTAAGAACCCTTATCGATAAACCTTTCAAAACAGGTTACATTAAAACGATACCTAAAGTCGGCTACCAATTAACCACCGGATAAATAATGAGAAAACTCTATACTGCAAAGCGATTAACCATTATCTATTTTTCGTTAATTGCTATTGCACTTGCTTCACTTCATTTATCCGTCTACCAACTAACCACCAACGATTTAGAACAGCTTTATGCCAACAATCGTTTAGCCCATATCAAGCAATATACTATCGATCGTTTTGCAACTGAAAGTGTAAAGAAACACCGTAAGATTGAAGTAAAAACACATCAGCACCAAGAACTTGATCGAGGTTTTACTATCTACTTAGATTTTTCATTATTACCGCCGGATGTTCCCAACGCTAATGAAATCCCTTTTGATAGTGCTATTGAAATTATTGCTAAAAACTCACCAACACTCGCCCGAGGCAACGATTACTTCGTCCAAAAAAGTAAAATAAACTCCCTAGATGGGCCAGTTGATGTTTACTTTGTCGTCGACAATAGCTTGTATGAACTTAGCGAACGCCAGTTATTAACGCTACATAGCAAACAGATTGCCGTCTCGCTGGCATTATTGATTGTTGCATTGATTGCGGTGTTCAAAATTTCTGACAAGCTTACTCGCCCAACATCTGAACTTGCAAAGGCATTATCAAATAGAGTCGCGGATGACTTAACACCTTTGCCTAAAAGCAATAATATTACGACCATTGAGCATGGAAAAC
>MPDF01000147.1 GCA_001874365.1 Gammaproteobacteria bacterium MedPE
ACGTTAAGTGGTAACGTTAAAGCACGAAATGATGCGCAACTTGCGACTCAAGAGTCTGGTGTTGTTCAGTCGATTATGGTGGATGCAGGTGATAGTGTAACGAAAGGGCAAGTATTGCTTACGTTAGACGATTCACTAGCCGTTATTGAGTTGGCGCAAACTCACGCACAAGCATCGTCGGCGCGAATTAAATATCAAGAAGACCTGCGTTTATACAATGAAATTGTCGGTCTTGCTAAGAAAGAAGTTGTTGCAAAAACACTATTGGCAGAACGAAAATCCAATGTTGCCAACAGTCAGGCGATGCTAAATCAGTCGCAAGCTAACGTGAAGCGTCAGCAAGCGATAGTGCAACGTCATAAGTTAATTGCACCTTTTGATGGCACTATTGCTGCGCGCAGTGTTGATCTAGGCGAGTGGGTGAGCCCACAAACTCGTGTATTACAATTAGTGTCTTCACAATCATTACGCGTGTTCGTTGATATTCCACAAGAACATTTTCACAGTATTCAAGCGAGCCATTCGGTGCCTGCGATAATCACGCCAGATTTTGCGTCAGATGATGTGATGACCCTTGAATTGTCTAAGGTTAACTGGGTGTCAGACCAAGCAAGTCGTACGTTCCAAGGACGTGTTGATTTACCAGAAAATTCGTCACTTGTATCAGGGATGTCTGCCAAAGTAAGTTTGATGTTGCCTTCACAACAAAGTGCTCAAGTAAACTTGCCTAAGGCGGCCTTAAAGCGTCACCCTGATGGCAGTTATAGTGTTTATTCGGTACTCAATAATGTTGTTAAGCGCATTAGCGTACGTTTAATTAGCAGTAACTTCGATCAAGTATTAGTGCAAGGTGTACCAGACAACGCGGTAATTATTACATCAGGTAATGACTTGCTGGTGGATGACATGGCAGTGACTATTGTTAGCAACAAAGGGGCTTAATTGTGTTTAAAGCAGTGATAGGCCGAGGCACCTTAGTCGCCGTAGTTGTCGCTATTGTCTGTATTTTGGGGATTGTTGGCTCCCTAAAAATTCCAGTACAGATGATTCCAGACCTTGAAGTTCGCACTATTACCGTACGCACCGGTTGGGCGGGTGCAACGCCGCAAGATGTGGAAAAAGAAATTCTAATTGAACAAGAGCGTTATCTTCGCAGTTTGCCCAATCTAAAACGCATGATGTCTTATGCGTCAATGGGTAGCGCACGTATCGAGCTCGAATTCCCATTTGGCGTCGATGTTAACGATGCGATGATCAACGTGAATAACGCATTGAGTCAGGTGTCCTCATATCCTGATAACGTCGATCAACCTCGATTGATTTCAAGTTCATTCTCTAGCAATGCTTTTATGTACTTCTCGCTAAAACCAGAGAAGGGCAACCCACTTGGCCTCGACATGGACATGATGCGTGACTACGCTGAAGATTTTGTTCGTCCGCGTATGGAAAGTGTGCAAGGTGTTTCTGAAGTAGGGGTTCGTGGCGGTGCGGCGCGTCAAATTCAAATTAAGATCGACCCATCTCGCTTAGCCCAGCGCAGCATTAGTTTGAGCGACGTTCGCAGCGCTATTCGCAATCGTAATCGCGATGCGTCAGCGGGTGATATAGAGTCTGCTAGTGAACGTTATTTAGTGCGTGTTATTGGCCGCGTTAGCAGCGTTGATGCATTAGAGAATGTGATTGTTTCACGCCAAAATAATATTAATATTCGTCTTAAAGATGTAGCAGATGTCGCGCTTGATCATTATGAAACACGTAGTTTGTCGTTCCTTGATGGCGAACGCACCATCAGCTTGTCAGTACGCCGCGAAAGTGGCTCAAATGTAATTGCTATCAAAGAAGGCATGTTAAAAGTGGTAGAGCGCGTTAATCGTGATTTACTCAAACACAACGGACTTGAATTGAAACTGATTGGTGATGACGTTGAATATGTTCAAAGTTCACTGTCCAACGTGTGGTTTAACTTGATTTTAGGCGCTTTGTTAGCCGCTGGTGTGATGTATTACTTCTTGCGTTCAGGCAAAGCAACATTGATCGGCGTGTTGGGTATCCCAATGTGTACGATCGCTGCATTTCTCGGCTTAATGTTGTTTGATCGCACCATTAACGTGATATCTCTTGCGGGGGTTGCCTTTGCAATTGGCATGACGGTGGATAACACCATCGTGGTGATGGAAAGTATTATGCAGGCGCGTAAGAAGTTTAATTCGGGCTTTGAAGCGGCTGTTGAGGGCGTTAAAGATGTATGGCCGGCAGTGTTGGCTTCTACTGCGACGACGATTCTGGTTTTCGCGCCAATTTTGTTTGTTCAACAAGAAGCTGGCCAGCTTTATTCTGACATTGCCATTGCGATATCAGGTGCAATTATTGCCTCAATGCTGGTAGCAATCTTTGTGGTGCCAGTGACTATTGCTAATTTTGGTAAAGCTAAGCAAGTTGCTAAACAATCGCTACAACTTTCTGATCGTTGGCTTAAATTTGTCGGATTTTTCATTAAAGATAAATCACGTGCCATCATCACTGTTGCTGTTTTTGCAATCAGCACGTTCGGGGTTGCTTATTTGTTTATGCCTGCGGCTGAATATTTGCCTGAAGGTGAAGAGCCAAAAGCGTTTTCGATGATGATCGCACCGCCAAGCTATAACTTAACAGCGATGAAAAAAATTGGTGAAGAACTTCGTACCGATTTCGACCAGCACGTTAATGTCGCCAGCGATAAATTTGATAGTGGCCAAACAGATATGCCACCACTGAGTTATTATTCAATGTCGGTGTCTGCTGGGAGTATTTGGCTGATGAGCCGTCCCGTTAACGCTGACAATATTCAAGCAATGATGGACGCTATTACCAAACGCTTTAGAAGCTATGACAAAATGCGCGCCTTCTCGTCACGTGGTTCGATTATTTCTAGTAATGATGGCGGTACACGTGCCGTTGCTGTGGATATTTCTGGCCCTAACATTGTCGAGTTATATCGAGCAGCGGAAGCAGTTTATCAACAAGCGAATGTCGTTTTTGACAATCCACAAATTAACTCTGAACCGGGCTCACTAAGCTTAGAGCAGCCGATGATTGAAGTTCGTCCACGTTGGGAACGTCTTGCCGAGCTTGGGATCAGTAACAGCGAGTTAGGTTACGCCATTTCAGCGTACAGTGATGGGGCTTATGTCGATGAATTTATTTTAGGGGACGATAAAGTTGATATCTTTATGTTCTCTAACGCGGGTAACAAACAAAACCTTGAGCAGTTGGCTAACTCTACTATTATGACGCCTGCGGGTAAGGTTATGCCATTGAACGCGTTAGCTGATATGCATGCGAGCTATTCAAGCGACAGTTTACGCCGAATTGATGGTAATCGTACGGTGTCTGTTTACATTATTCCGCCACGTGACGTTGCACTAGAAACAGCGGAAGAAATGGTGCGTACGCAGTTAATTACACAATTGCGTCAAAGTGGGAAAGTGGCTGACGGCATTAACCTGACGATTAGTGGCGCAGCGGATCAATTAGAAGCCACTAAGGCATCATTATCGTCGAACTTCTTGGTCTCTATTGTGCTGAGTTACTTACTGCTAGTGGCCATTTTTACCCACTGGCGCTATCCGTTATTTATCCTAACGACAATTCCGTTAGGCATGGCGGGCGGTTTAATTGGCTTGATTGCAGTAAATGGTATTAACAGTGGGTTGGGGCAGTTTGGTTTATCGAGCTATCATCAGCCGCTAGATATGATCACCATGCTTGGGTTCTTGATCTTGCTGGGTACAGTAGTTAACAATCCTATTTTGATTGTTGATCAAACACTTAAAAACCTTAAACAAACAGGAACGTCAGTGGTTGATGCCGTGAAAATGGCTGTTGAAAAACGTTTAATGCCAATTTTAATGTCAACATCGACGACAGTCTTTGGACTAGCGCCGTTGGTACTTATTCCGGGAGACGGTACCGAGCTTTATCGCGGTGTTGGCGTTATCGTACTAAGCGGTATTATCTTTTCGACATTGCTTACGTTGAGTTTCTTACCAGCGTTATTGGTGAGCGTGATTAAAGAAAAATAACGTTAATTACATTGAGAAGGGCTGAAATTTAGCCCTTTTAAAATTTTAACGTAAGCTTTTTGCACCAGAAAACATCAACATAAATAGTAGAATAAACAGTAGAAATGCGATCTTTAATGAAAACATTGTTGCTAAAAAACCAATCATCACAGGACCAAGCAGCATACCGCCGTAGGCAAAGATTGCTACACTGGCAATAGCACTGCCTTTATTTTTCAATGTAGAATCAGCCGCTTTAGAAAAAGCTAAGGGCATTACAATTGAGCAGCCGATACCAATGAGAGAAAATCCGAGATAGCCAAGATAAATATGATCCGTTAGTAAGATAAAAAAGAGGCCAATCATGCTAGAAACGGCACTTGCTCTCACCACCGTTATTTTTCCAAGTTGTTCAATTAAATACTGCCCACTAAGCCTTGTTAAAAACATAGCAATAGCAAAAAAAGAATAGGCTGCAGCGGCTTCTCCGTGCGAGCTGCCTAACTCTTGATTCATGAAAATTGCCGTCCAATCTGCCATCGCGCCTTCCGATAATGCACAGCAAAAGGCCACTAAAGCGACAATAAATAAATTGCCTCTAGGCAATTTGAATGCAGGTTTATCCGATGAAATATCTTTAGATGTTGATGCAGAACTAACTGCATTATTAAGTGGAATTAGTAATAGAAGAAAGCTCGCAGCGAATAGTATGAAGTGTAAATTAATTGCCGTGTGAGACCATGAAGCGATAGCACCGCTCGCAGCGCCAAAACCAGCACCCAGGCTAAACATCGCATGGAAAAATGGCATCAGTGTTTTATCTGATGCCGATTCAACCTGTGCTGCCCAGGTATTCATAGCGACATCCATTGCACCATGAAATCCACCAAACAAAAAGACTAAAAAGTAAAGCGCATACAGGTTGTTCCCCAAACCAAGTGTCATAAACACAATGGTATAACCAATAAAGGTGATAATACACAATCGAGCTGCGCCAATTGAATCGGTAATCTTACCTGCGACGGGAAATGATGTGATTGCTCCCGCAGCTAGACATAGCAACAACATTGATAACTGTTGTGAAGTGATAGCGAATTGCTCGACAAAGGCTGGAATTCTTGAAGCCCACGCGCCAAACAAAGCACCATTAAAAATAAACGAGATGATTACTGCGTTACGTTGTTTTCTGTGTTCGAACATAGTGCGCCTAATAATTTGATAAATATTCATTAATTTTCGAATCTATTGTCGTTGTTTCTATAAAGAAGTAAAATTGATTAATCTTATTTATAAATCGAATTTGTTTATATGTTTAGGCAATTGAGTGCTCATTTACCGTTCTTTGTAGCGGTATCAAAATATTTAAGCTTTTCAAAGGCAGCGCAAGAACTGTCGTTGTCGCAGTCAGCGATTAGCTATCAAATACGTACGTTAGAAGAAAAACTGGGATTTAAATTATTCATCCGTGGTCAAGGCAGTAAAGTAGCATTAAGTGAAAAAGGAAAGCTCATTTACGTTGAATACTCCCATATGGAAAAGCAATTCAATCAACTACTCAGTGATACTCAAATCCATAGAAGTAAATCGAATATTAAGGTTACTGCGCCCGTTGATTTTGGTGCAAAAATGCTTACCGCACTGATACCAATGCTAGAGCGTAATGGATTGTTCATCGATTTGGACCTTTCTGATCATCATATAGAGTTGAAAAATAGTAAATTTGATTTAGCGATTCGCGATAATAAAGATGAAACTGGGCTTGAATATATTGAGTTATCTGGTCAAGAAAATGTATTAATTTGCAACCCTGATTACGCCCATAAAAACAATATGGTGAACCATAAAAATATTAAAGAACATCATAAGATTGTAGTAAGAAATAAGCAGCATAGCCGTAGCTGGGAGGGGTTCCTAAAGGCTAAAAATTTAAGCTTCAAAGAGTGGGGAAATAAGCAAGTTATCGCGAATAGTTTTGGAATCTTAGAAGCAACAATTGCTGGTGTTGGTCTTGCGATACTTCCTAGGTATTTTGTACAACATGCAATAGAAAGCAAATTGTTAATTGAAATAGAAACGCCTGTAAATGCGCTTCCTCGAACTAAATTTTTTATTGCATTTCAACCGTCGACTGTAGCAAATCGATGGGCATTAGAACTCAAAGAAACCTTTGAAACACACATTCTAAGCTGAGTCGTTATGACATTACTTTAGTGTTCAAGCATTTTGCCACAAACTTCTTTATACAGCTTGGTTGCTACCATAGCCGTCATGCCATTGATGTCACGCTGTGGATTGTATTCCACAATATCAGCGCCAATAACAGGCACCTTAAGTGAGTGGATCACATCAAGGATTTGCCGCACACTTAAACCGCCGGGTTCAAAATGAGAAACGCCAGGCGCATAGGCGGGATCTAAGGCATCTAAATCGATGGTGATATACACCGGCTCATTAATATTAATTTGCTCAGCACCTCGCCAGTTCGTCATTTCATGAATTTCGACGTTAAACTTCTCAGCTTGGTCACTTTGATGTTGATTTAACGTACGGATCCCAATTTGTACTAAATGATTCGCCAGCTTGTTTTCCATGATGCGAGCGAACGGGCAAGCGTGTGATAGCGGATTATTGTCGAGAATATCGTATAAATCGGGGTGTGCATCAAAGTGTAAAATCGTAAAACTGCCATGATATTTTGCCAGCGATTTGATAATGGGGTAAGTCACCGAATGGTCGCCGCCAAAGGTGAGAGGCTTAGCACCTTGTTTGCAAATTTCATCAATAGCGCTTTCTAAGTGAGCAAAGGCTTTGTTATCGACAGAGCAATCAACAGTGCCAGCATCGACAATTCGCGGATTGTGATCAAGCTCTTGGCCAAGTTCAGTGCTGGAATTAGCGGAACCACATTTCATCATTTCACGAATGGCTGCTGGCCCTTCTGCTGGGCCGCGTAAGTGGGATGAATGAGCGTCGAACGGCATATCTAATAGCGCGATGTCGTTATTTGAAAGTGGTTTATTGTCAGGTGTTTTCATAAAGAAGATCTCAAGTCGGTAAACTGAGATCTACTTTAAAGAGCCGAAGAGCTGACAT
>MPDF01000148.1 GCA_001874365.1 Gammaproteobacteria bacterium MedPE
ACCTTGAAGATTTTAAATAACCAACAACCAATGAAAAAATTAGTTTAACAAAAGAAATGAATATACAACGGCGCTTCTAATGTCACAGAACCAAATAATATTGGGTATGATGCATGCATCGATATCGATGCCAATATAGAGAAAGAGAGTAACCTAAGAAAGTTCACTATGCATGGTGGTCAATATGTAAAGTTTTTACATAAGGGGCCATACGAGAAATTTCAGGAAACTTATTCTAATATCTTCGACAAGTGATTACCAAATAGCAATCATAAATTAAGAGACAATCCGTGCTTTGAAATCTACCTGAATAAAGATCCCAGAAGAACAAAGCCGGACAACCTTAAAACAGAAATCTACGTCCCAATAGAGTAAATTGCTTTTAAAGGGCTACTTTCCCATTACATGGCAGCTTCACTCCACATTTTGGAAAGCTGGCGTCAACGCACTAATTAGGGCGTTAACGTCCTTAACTCCACTCCAAACAATAATAAACTATTAATCAATTAGTTACGACATTAACCGTGTATTATGTATGTCGGCTATTTCAACTCCGCAAAGAGCGTTATCTTTCATAACGATTACATATATTTAGACACTATTGTACTTATCGAATTTGCACTGGTTTATCATTTGACGCTCACCTTAATTATTCAAACCTATTTATTGTGCCACTACAATAAGTCAATAAGCACAAATAAATAACAAATAAGGCAAACGTTTTGTAAATCAAATTGATGTATACCGTGCCAATTAATTCAATAACTCTGGCTTATGTAAGTAGTACCCTTGTAAATAATCAATACCAATCCCCTTTAAAGTGTCAAATATTTCCTTCGTTTCAACAAATTCTGCGACAACTTTTATATTTTCAGATTTACTAAAATGCAAAAGGGTTTTAATTACACCATAAGCTTTCTGACTTTTGTTGACCAATTTAATAAGCGAACCATCGATCTTCAAAATATCAATCGGCAATCGCATCAAATTCTCAAAACTCGAAAAACCACTACCAAAGTCATCTAGCGCAATCTTACACCCGCTTGATTTGGCGCTGTATAAGAAATCAAGAAGATCCCCTGTCGTATAGTCATAATCTGTCGACTCAACTAATTCAATCGTTAACAAAGAACCAATATCGTAATCTGAAAGCATTCTTAAAATTGAAGTAGTAATTTCTTTATTACTTATATCATTCATTGTTAAATTTAGAGAGAACGGCAATAAATGCTTTGAAAAGTAACTGAATGATTTCTTAATGACACATAATGATAATTTATTGTAGAGCTGAGCCTTCACGGTATGCGAAAGAAAAGAATGAGGAGAAATGTAACGTTGGCTCTTTTTGTCAAAATAACGGACTAAGACCTCAGTGTATTGCACCTTTCCCTCGGGGTTACAGATATTTTGGCCAAAGATGGCAATATCGTTAGTTTGTAATGCAATCTTAATTTTTCTTGACCAGTCAATTGCGCTCATTAACTGCTTATGGGTATCTATATTTTGCGTAAAAACCGTAACCTCTTGCGTATTTTCAATACCACTGCGTAATGCCTTCAATGCATCGACATATAAATTATTACTAAAGTGTACGTTCACTATTGCTACATTCATTGAGATTGAAAATTCAATATCACCAACTTTTAACAATTCAGTATGAAATCTATTGACGAATGAACAACACGTCCCCTTAAATTGGTCTAGGCTTTCACACTCATTTGTTAACACAGCAAAAGTATTGTCATCACAGTAGTATATTCTATACCCCGTTAAAAAATGTGTTTTGAATAAACTCGCTATTACTTTTAATACTTTTTTGAACACTGACGAATTATAAGTTTGTTGAATGTCTGATAACTGATTAATTTTGAAAAGGGCTAAATCTGAGTGGTTTTTTATATCTAATTTTAGTTTATTGAGATTTTCTAATTGTGTAATATTTTCAGTATTTAAATGAGTAATTATTAACTTTTTTTTGTAGAAATCTGTTATGTCTTTCCTGAGAGCAATATATTCATAAACTACATTATTAGTGTCTCTAATGGGGCAAATGGTTGTATCAACGTAATAAGACGATCCATTTTTAGCTTTATTTTTTAAAATGCCTTTCCACACCCTACCATTTTTTAGCGTATTCCAAATACTTCTGAAGACGCTCTTTGATAGATCTGGATGACGTATTATATTATGATTTACCCCAATTAACTCTTCTGCTGAATACCCTGATATGTCGCAAAACTGATCATTAACATATGTTATTATACCGTCAGTATTAGTCTTAGAAACAATCGTTCCCTCATCGATTGCTCTCTTGTATTCATTTAGAAGCTTGGCGCTCTGAGATGCCTCATTCAATATCGAAAAGTAAGCTTTTTCAGTAATTTCTTGCTGACTAACTGTAGTCTCGAAATTAGAAATATATTCTGATGTTCTGTTTTTAATTATAGTTTTTCCCACCTGACTCCCTCCTTAAGTTATATGAACTACCTCAATTTGCACAAATAGGCTGCAACGATATTAATGCAACACGGTCGGAACGATTGCTTTTGCTAACGAAGGCCTAAATCTTCTCTATGCCCATCCAATAAGATACTGAAGATAGTTAATAACGATGAACGAATCTAAATATCTTATATATCAACATATTCCAACCATCATTAATGTATTTACATTGGCATATTATTAAAAGTACATAACACGCAAACTTCGCCTTTATGCTTTAAATCACGAATTTATAAAGATATTTTAAGTGGAACTTAAATTGATGCACAAAAGGAAGATTGTATATGAGCAAAGAAGTACATTTCGACGAATCACAAATACTTTTATCAACTACAGATTTAAATAGTCGAATAACATACGTAAATGCAAGCTTTAGTAAAGTCGCCGGATACACAGCCGAAGAGCTCAAAGGAAATCCACATAATATTGTCAGACACCCTGATATGCCTAAAAAAGCTTTCTCAAATATGTGGAAAACAATTAAAGCCGGTGAATCTTGGATGGGGCCCGTTAAAAATAGATGTAAAAATGGAGATTTCTATTGGGTAAATGCATACGTGACACCGATAAAAAATAGCTTTGGTAGGATCGTTGAATTTCAATCAGTAAGAACCAAGCCCAATAGAAATGTTGTAGATAGAGCCAATAAAATATATCAGAAACTTGATAGCATCGATGCCAGCCAAAACATTGCACGCCCGACTGATATTACCCTATGGGTATCTAATCTCCTGTTACTAATCTTAATCTTTAGTTTATTTTCTTTACTCACTGAGGAGTTCTCTAACATTATTCTCTCCTGCTCGATTGCTTTAACAACAACGACTCTAATTATCTTCCATATCTGGAGAAAAAAATACGTCAATCTAGTTGAGCGAGCAAAGCAGGTATATGATAACCATTTAATGAACTATATATACACAGGGAACAATGATTCATTAAGTACTTTAGTTGTTGCAATGGATAAAAAAGACGCGGAGCTCAAAGCTGTTATTGGAAGAATCAAAGACGATGCAGTCATGATTAATCATACGGCAAGTAGCTCAATTGAGAAAAATGAACAGGTAGCAAATGTTATTAATGATCAAAATATTGAGATAAATAATATTTCAGAAACAATTATTAACATGTCATCTGCAATAAATGACATTGCTGAAACAATGAATGAAGCTTCTGAAATAGCCGTGAAAGGACGGGAGATAAGTAACTCTGGCCAGATTGTCGTCAGTGATACGACTATTTCAATGAATTCATTGTCGGCTCAACTAGGGGTTGTTAGTAACGCAATTAATGAACTCGTGAGTGGCACCAAGTCTATCGAAAAAGTATTGGAAGTCATTAATGGGATAGCAGAACAGACTAACCTACTAGCACTAAACGCGGCCATTGAATCAGCCAGAGCTGGAGAGCATGGTAAAGGCTTCGCAGTCGTCGCCGAAGAAGTAAGAGCCTTAGCAATAAGGACACAAGATTCAACAAAACACGTCAACACGATATTGCAACAATTGCAAACAGAATCAAGTAGTGCCATTTTAGCAATGGAACATGGGCATGAATTATCCGACGCCTGTGTAAATCAAGTTCAGAAGACTGGTCAATCCCTATCTGAGATAAATACAAAAATATCAAAACTAGCCAAGATTAATTCAAACGTTGCAACGGCAATTAATGAGCAGTTAAAATCAGCCAGCGGCATAAACAAAAATATTCGATCGATTTCTGACATGTCAGCCAACAGCGAATGTCAAAGCCACGACTCAATAGCATTAGGTAAGAACTTGTTAGATAGACTAGTCGAACAGCTAAGCCTTGTAGAGCAATTTAGTTTGAGTTCAAAGTAATCATATGATTTAAGCGTAACCTCAGATAACCGAGATTGCGCTAACCTATAAAATGTAGTTATATTTTCTGCAAAGTTCACATAACATACAGCATTCAGTTTCTGAAAAAACGCCAAGAGTTATTATTTAAAAATAGACAGGTACTACTCTTTTGATCATAGACATCAAATGCTTTAATAAAAGCACAAAATAAGTTGATTGAAGGTTTTTTCATTGATGTTCTAATAGATGAAATACATGCCAGTCTCAACGTTAAACCCATATTTCTATTGAAGCCGAAAAAGTTTTATCAGTTATGTAGTTGAACAGCCTACGCATGACCAGTACAGAGCAAACAAAAGCGATATCACCTCTGACTCATAGAATCTGGACCCTGTAACAGATTCTATGTAACTACCTAATTTATATATAGTCTGCGATACGGTCTTCAAACTCAATAATAAAACGATTGAGTGCCGGTTTCCAGGGTCACTGTCAGGTCTACTGCATCTGAGTTACGACAGACCCTGTAACAGATTATCCCCTCTGCGCAAACCACCAATAATTACCCCACATATCAACGACGACAGCGTCTTCTTCCCCAAATGGATTTTCTCCTTTGTCAAACATCAATGCGCCTGAATTCACGGCGTTTTTTGCTGCGAGTTTTACGTCATTAACATAAATGTATAGCATGGCAGGTGTTGCTGACTCTTTATCCCATGCTTCTTGGATTCTAATCGTAGAACCTTGAATTTCAATAGTTGCATACAATACAACCCCTTCAGAATCTCTTTTTTCTTCAATTATTTCAGCATTCAACCCAGTGGTCACAAAACTTAAAAACTCTTTGAAATATTGAACACAAATGTAAGGCGCGATGGATTGCTTCTGCATCGTGTAATGCCTCCCAGATAAAAAATATATAAAACATTTATTTCGCCTAATCACACAAAATTCAATCAAGTTAAAATGCATGTTTGAGCACAAATCGAAACGCTGAAATTTCCTTTTAGCGCTTATCTAAAGTATCCACATGCTTTACGTAACCTACCGTCGATAACAAGACTGGTGACTCATCAATGGAGGGGTTCCCTGCCATGTTTAACCCTTGTTCTTTTTAACAAAAATATCTTTATAGATTCAATAATTAAAGCGCTAAAATCGATATTTGCGGGTTCTGTACATTACGAAACCTTATAGTGTATAGCGCATAAAAATGAATTGAATTCTCTCTTTGAGTTCCTGACACATTATGAGGTTTACTTAGAATTTCTTACTTAAAGGCTCAATCACTTTATAATGAGGGTTTAGATCTCGCGAATTTTAGTGTTTCTTTGGGGAATTCGCCAAATAGACTATTGTAATCTTGGCTAAACCGTCCAAAATTGACTACCCCATATTCTAATAACCCTTTTCCAACCCCAGAAAGATCGCCTTTTTGAAACTCATTTCTTATAAAATTCATTCGTCGGAGTATCAAATATTGCTTGGGACTTAATCCCACAGTTCTTTCGAATGCATATTGCAATGTCCTTAAACTGCAAAAACTAGAACTCGCTAACTCAGCAACAGTTATCATGGTTTTTCCAGAGTTATCAATATAGGCCAAAGCCCTTTTCATAATTTCATACCTCTTATTATATTTAGGCTCCCACGAGACATCTAATTCTGATTTAGAAAAAAGGTTAGCTAATGATGATAAAATATTATCTTGTATATCCCCTGCAATAATATTAGAAAAATATTGACGTTTCTCCATGGAAAACTTGATGTTTCCAATCAACTGAGCCTTAAATGATGATAGATAAGGTAAAACAATTTCTCCTGACCTAATGAAGCTTGCATTTTTTAGTAAGTGATTTACAGAATCGCCACCGATTAAGGACCCAAGAATTTCTTTCTTAATAATTAAATAATATCCCGTAAAATGTTCAGGAAAAGTCGCTAATAATTCCTCCTCAGGCGATAAAACATATAACTCGTTGTAACTTACTTCGTACCCGTTAACATTAATTTTTGTGTTACCTTCAGGAATAACAATATAAATATAATCTTTCTCCCCCATCCCATGATAGATGGTTCTGCATTCCATACTTACTCTCATTAGGTCGAACATAGGAAAAGACATTGTCTCAGAGCTAGCGTTATATTGCCCGTCTGAAGCTTCTATTGCTGATTGGTCAAAATGCTTAATCGTTTTTAAATAGTCAGAAAGAGACGCGAAATATAAACTACTGAACTGCCACTTCATTAATGATCCCCATCTATAATATTACCTCTAAAATACTAGTACAGATCCGAGAATTACCACAATTATCAAACGCTAGTTTAAATCTAACGCTTAAACATAGAGCTTATTTTTCAATCAATTAGGTTGTTTTTTAAACTGTAAGCAATAAGTAAATATAACTTCATAACCTTCTGTTTATACGATATAAAACTCCAACCTCTGTTGTCAGAGACCAGAAGCTAAAAAGCAAAAACATACATAATGCGCAATTCCATAAAAAAGATAGTTTTCGTCATGAATACAGCGACAGGCTCATAAACCTTTACAATTTACATTCGTTTTAATTGTTAACATTCGTATGAAGTTAGAACACTTGACAACGCTATTACTGATTAATACCAATTGCATTAAGTAAGTGCTCTTGTTGTGCGTAGAGAAAATCAGCTAAAACAAGGCGCTCGATTGATTTCGACATGGATGTCGATATTAGGGCAACGCAGGAGCAGATTGCC
>MPDF01000149.1 GCA_001874365.1 Gammaproteobacteria bacterium MedPE
TCATCGACACTATTGCGCAATTATCGTTGTACTTCTTAGATATATTTTTGTAAGAGGAACATTATCCCACCCTTTTTTAGAATCGGAGCCAACATACACTTGGTTCATCTTCTCTAAAATTTCAATTCCATTTATTACCTCTCCAAAAACAGTATAGCCCCATCTCCGAGAGTTGGGATTTAAATTGTTGTTTCCGTCAGGTTTTAAATTGAAATAGAATTGTCTAGACGCTGAATGAGCTTCAGTCTCACGGGCCATTGCTATCGTGCCATAGTCATTAGTTAAACCATTTCCAGATTCGTTAATGATAAGATAATCATCAGGTTTTTGTGTCATGTCTGGCTCGACACCGCCGCCTTGAACAACAAAATTTTTAACAATGCGGTGAAAAATAGTATTGTCAAATTCTTTATTTTTAGTGAGCCATAAAAAATTATTAACGGTAATTGGTGCACGTTCTCTATTTAGTTCAATAACGATGTTTCCCATACTTGTGACTAGCTGTACTTGAGGAAACCCATTGTCTGGTTGTATGTCACTGCCACGATATTGCTGGCGTAAGTCGATTGCTTCAGTCGCTTTTTTTAGCTCAACACCATGCAGTGAATGGCTGAGAAATACGCTTAATATAAAGGTTGTTAATACAAATTTTAGGTTCATTGAAATCTCCCTACAGGGTTAAGTATGATCTAACTTGTGGGTCTTCACTAATATCGTTGTAAAGTTGAGTAAGTAATGTACTAAACTCACTTTCAAGTACCGCGATGTCAGCTTTTAATGGGCCTTTGCTTGTTCCTTGCCGTTTAAATGTTTTATTAAGCGTTTTAGCACCGTTACTAATAGCGACTTTAAATATAATTAAACTTTGCGTCTCATAGCTGACGATACCCTGTTCTAGTTTGAGGGCCATTTTGTCTATTGTCACAGACAGCGTTGGCTCACCATTCGGACTCATGCCAATGGCTAGTTGTTGGCGAAAGTTATTACTAAGTCCTTGTTTAACAAGTTCAGTAGTTGAAATATTAGATGATATGTAAGAGTGTTTTCCATCTTCTGTTAGTCGTAAAATGGCCTGTCTAGCACGAGGGTCTGCGACAGTAATCCCAATATTCTTTATGATTGGAGCATTGTGACTAATTACTGGCGCTGTGTTAATTATAAAGTGATTCGGCGCACTGGCACAGCTTGTGAGTATCGCGATAAAACTACTAACAAGGATTATTTTTCTCATATTAAACCTACGGTTTTGTTGCTTCTAGAATGACAAATTTGCTATTTGACGCAATCGTTGTGCAGTTGTCAAAAATTCGTTGTAACTTGATGTGATACCCTAAATGACGATTGCCAACAATACGAAGTTTTCCACCGTGTTTTAATGTACGAAATGCATCATTAAACATTTGCCATGCAATGTGATCGGTAACGGTTTTTAACTGATGAAATGGAGGATTACAGATAATTAAATCAGCCTGATCGTAGTCGTAATCACTTAAGCAATCATGCCAATCAAATTCGAAGCGGTCTTGATTTTCAAATGCATTTTCGCAGTTAAGCTGTGCGCTAGCCACAGCCATGTAAGATTCGTCAGTAAAGCGCACCGTAGCATCTGGATTTTCTTGCGCTACCATTAATCCTAAAACACCATTACCACAGCCTAAATCGATAGCGTAACCATCATTCAAGTTGTTAGGAATGTTTTCCAACATCAAACGAGCGCCGATGTCTAACTGGTTATTTGCAAATACACCTGCGTGATTTGAAATTGTATATTCTGTACCTTCAAGTGGCCAGCTAATAATTTTTTCGGCGCTTTCATCGAATTTGCTTACTGTTGGTTTGGCAAAGATTAAGCGTGATTTCTTTTTAGCTAACGATGTTGTCGTGTCACCGATATATTTTTCAAAAAGCTTTAGTCCTGACGTATGAACATCTTTTGCTTTTGCTAATCCGATAACTTGAGTGTTTGGATTCATCACTTGATTTATTTGGTGCAGTTGCTGTTCTAGCATTGCATTGCTTTTAGGTAGTTTTATCAGCACGATATCAGGTGAAAGAGACGGTAATGTAAGGCTATCAAGGAAGGTAATGTTAGGTGTTAATTGATTATCTTCAAGGTTTTGTTCAACAGCACATTTTGAAATGTAAGAATCGGACTGCCAGTGAAGTGTATGTTCATTCAAGGCACATGCTAAGGTACCAAAGGTATCATTGATAATGAGTATATTGGCAGAGTTTAAGTCAAGCTCTGCAATGTGTTGTAAGACATACTCATCAGCTGAATCCCACGCTTGCAGGTTTTTATCATTAGATTTAGGAAATCGGTTTAGCAATAACTCTTGCGAGTTGATATTCAATATAGTGTTCATCATCTTGGCATGTCTTAAAAAATTTCGCATATTGTCGCAAAAAAGCGCCGTTGCTTCAGTATTTATTTGCTAAAGCGATAAATAAGACTGATTAGGTTCGAAAACTGTGAGCTTAAAGCAAACGGTGAGAAATTTTTGTTATGACAATTGATCTACAAAGGTCGAATTTTTATCAAAATGTTGTTAGTGTTGGGATGATAGGGCTAAACTTAAATGCTTCTGTATTGTTAGTAGTATTTAAATACTTGAAACTTATGGATTTAAAGGTAATTAAATTCTAAGGAAATATGCATTATTAGGCATGAGCAATGTCTATTTATAGGGAAAGGTAAGTAAAATATGACAACAGTGAACGACTCTTTTTTTCATGCTAGAAAAACACTGGTCGCGATGGCTGTCGGCATGAGTTTTGTTGGCAGTGCGATTGCGCAGGAAGAGCCAAAAACAATTTCATTGATTAAACAGCCAATTTCGTTAATTAAAAATAAGAAAGACACTATAAAGAAAACGACCCCAAAGGCCGTTGAACCTTTATTGTACAGTGATATTGCGAGAGTACTTAATCAACTTCCTGGTATCTTTTCAATCAATAGATTGCCCAATGATCAAAGCCCAAGGATTTCTCACCATAGCGATTTATTAACTCATGATGTGTCGTTAGTTAGCGACAACCTTAACTGGAATGCATTGCCTTATTATTTGAGCGGTCGAAAAGATATCACGCCTTTGCTTTTCAGTAATGAGTACAAGCTTCAATCATTAGATTATGCGGCGTCACCTTCATCAACCGTATCTAGCATCGTTGGAAGTAGACCTCAAATTACAGACAGCGCAAATTTAGCTTTAACCTTAGGTTCACTAAATCAACGCGGTGTAGTTCTTGAACATGGGAGTGATAAAGCAAACTTTGGTCATCGCTTGTATATTAACAAGCGCATGCAAGACTCTCATCGACAATTTAGCGACGGTGAAAAGGGGGAGTTTGATGCTAATGAAGTTATGATCAAAGTGCACGAAACCAGTCAGGTTAATAATGGAAAAAATAATCAAACAACACAATTGATGCTTCACTATAAGGACTATCAAAATGATGAGTCTTATATTGGTATTAGCGGTGATGATGTTAGTGAGCGTCCACGACACAGATACAGTGCAACGCGCGGCGACTATATTAGTGGTGATGATTTACTTCTTGGAATTCATCATCAAACATCACTATTTGCAGGTGAAAAGATCACGACAGACATATATTACCGTCGCGGTGATCTGAAAGATTATCAAACCACGGGGATCGGTGATCTTGGTATAAACTTTGTGGCACCGGTTCTTTCCATTTATGAAGATAACCCACTAGGTAATCAGACCATAAAGAAAGAATTAGTTGAATCTAGCTTCGTATCCACTGGCTTTAAAATGGACGTAGAACAGCAACGAGGCGCTCACCAGTTAAATCTTGGATTTTCCTATCAAAATGAGGAAATAGACCAGACTGTCATTGTTGACAACTTCTTACTTAACCCAGACTTGTTATTAACTAAGCAGAGTATCGTAGATGAAACTCAGCGTAGTGAGTTTGAAGCCAGAATCAATACGTTCTATTTAACTGACACATGGCGTAATGGGGATTGGCAAGTAGACGCTGGTGTACGTTGGGTTAAATTTGACGACTTTAGATTGGACGTGGATGAGAATACCTTTGGCCGAGACGATGACAAACACACTTTATTTAACGTAAAGTTAGGTTATCAATTTACACCGTCTATTCATGGCTTTATTGGTGCTAGACAGGGCGTTAGTGGTGACATTTCAATTTATTCGCCAAAGCTTGCCAAATTAAACGATCAAGCGGTTATTGGGTTAACCTATCAATCCAGTGCAGGGTATTTATCACTTAAAGCATATTATCGAGAGTTTGATAATTCACTGATTCGATGTGCTGTCTCCGAAGAGTGCGCGGCATTAAATAACGATAGTACGGATATTGAAGTGTCTGCCGTAGAGTTATCAGGTGGTTATCTAGCTCAGTTTGATAACTTTGAACTACCGATGTCGTTTAGTTATAGTCATCGCGATGGTCTATATACGAAACAGGCCCAACAACTTAATTTAGGACTTAGAGCTAATGACGAGCTAGCTTATTTGCCTAAACAGCAGTTGTCGGCAAAGTTTGGTGTGAAATTTGATCAATTTTATATTGGTACTCGAGTTCAATATCGAAGTGAACTGCGCTTATTGCCTGGACAAGCTGAGTTGAATGACGCTAATAGTCATGGCGCTGTAACCGTCGTAGACTTTACCGCCAGCTACCAATTATCAAATAATCAACGTGTGTCACTAGCGGTAGAAAATATGTTAGATGAAGAATACGCTGAACACTCTATCGTGAGTGGGAGTATGATGGCGCGTAATCGTGTCGCGAGCCTGACTTATCAATATCAGTTTTAATCGTTGATTACCCCTGCCTGTTTAAAACGCGCTCTACTAATTTAAAGGCGCGTTTTTTATTTTTATTAGCCACTAACAGAACACCTCTATGCAGCTTGCCCTAGCTGATTTGTATGTAATAAAAGCCGTAATATTTGAGTGGTATATAACAAAAATAACTAAAGTCTAGGGCGAAAACATTCATTTACATATTCAGAATATTTCCTATTGATGCTAGAATTGCGCCCCAGTTAGGGTAGTATTTTTAATGCTGCATGTTTTTTGTGCGACTTTAATAAATGTTATCCTAAAAATTTGAGCGCTATTGTATTGGTTTACGGTTGAAACTTTTGCCAGTTAGGAAAGGTTTTAAACGCATCTAATACACTTAAAAATAGCAAGCAACTGTCGAGCCTAACGGCTAATTCTTTCCGTTAACCAGTGCAAGTGAATATGATTACAATAAAAAAAGGTCTGGACCTTCCTATTGCAGGATTACCCCAGCAAGTAATCCATGATGGTTCGTCCATCAAACAAGTTGCGACATTGGGTGAAGAGTTCTTTGGCATGCGTCCTACAATGAAAGTTCGTGTAGGGGACACTGTCAAGAAAGGTCAGGTAATTTTCGAAGATAAGAAAAATCCTGGCGTTTTATATACTGCTTCAGCTAGTGGTGTCGTATCTCAAGTCAATCGTGGTGAAAAAAGAACATTTTTGTCTTTAGTCATCGATGTTCAAGGTGATGAGCAAGAAACTTTCACAAGTTTCCCAGCAACTGAACTAGCACAGCTAGATCGCGCTGCTGTTGTTGATAACCTAGTAAAGTCAGGACTATGGACAGGTTTACGTACTCGTCCGTTTTCAAAAGTACCGGCGATTGATTCCGAGCCTTCAGCTATTTTCGTTTCAGCGATGGATACTAATCCACTAGCAGGCGATCCTAGCGTTATTATCAACGAACAATCTCAAGATTTTATCAATGGTTTAACCGTGTTATCACGTTTAACTAGCGGTAAAGTTTTCGTTGGTAAAAAAGCTGGCGTTGATATTCCAAACACGAATGTAAGTAGTGTTGAGCAACACGAATTTGCGGGTGTTCACCCAGCAGGTTTAGTGGGTACTCATATTCACCACTTACACCCAGTTGATGCTAATCGCACCGTTTGGACATTAGGTTACCAAGATGTAATTGCGTACGGTAAATTGTTCACCACTGGTGAACTTTACACTAACCGCGTTGTTGCTTTAGCTGGTCCTGGTGTTAAGAACCCACGTTTAGTACGTACCGTATTAGGTGCAAGCACAAGTGATTTAACCGCCGGTGAGCTAAACGATGGTGATCAGCGTGTGATTTCTGGTTCTGTATTACAGGGCGCGACAGCGGCAGGCGAAGTGGCTTTTATTGGCCGTTACGCTAACCAAGTAAGTGTACTTGAAGAAGGACGCGAAAAAGAATTTATGGGTTGGATGAAAGCAGGTAAAAACGTTGTTTCCGTAACGCGTTCTTATATCTCGCATTTATCACCTAAGCGTTTACTTAACCTTACTACAACGACTAATGGTAGTGATCGTGCAATGGTGCCAATTGGCAGTTATGAGCGTGTTATGCCGTTAGATATTTTACCAACAATGTTATTACGTGATTTATGTGCGGGTGACAATGATGGTGCTCAATCATTAGGTTGTTTAGAGCTAGACGAAGAAGATTTAGCGCTATGTACCTTCGTATGTCCAGGTAAGTATGACTTTGGTCAGATCTTACGTGATCGACTAACGACCATTGAGAAGGAAGGTTAAGCAGATGGGCTTAAAAAATTATCTCGAGAGTATCGAGCCGCACTTTGAAAAAGGCGGTAAACATGAGAAGTGGTACGCGCTTTATGAAGCAGCGGCAACTATCTTCTACACACCGGGTTTTGTGAACAAGGGTAAAACCCACGTTCGTGACGGTGTTGAATTAAAACGTATCATGATTATGGTTTGGATGGCGACATTCCCTGCTATGTTCTGGGGTATGTACAACATCGGTCTCCAAGCTAATGATGCAGTTATCGCTGGCATGGCAATGGGCGATGCGTGGCAACAACAGTTATTCACTATGTTAGGTGGTGAGTTAGGTGCAAGCGCTGGCGCTGGT
>MPDF01000015.1 GCA_001874365.1 Gammaproteobacteria bacterium MedPE
AAAGCCTGACATTGCTAATGTCAGGCTTTTTTGTATAATAGATAGAAATGTCCTCATTAATAATTCTATAATTAACAATAGTTTATAAAAAAATTAAATTTATTTAAAAAAAAACTAAAGTAATATCTCACTGGGCCGTTAAGTTAATTATCGAGGGGGAACCTTCACAATATAATTAATAACTTTAGCACTAACGCTAACTGGAGAATTATCATGGCTTTAACAGTACAAACTAATGTTACTTCATTAAACGGTCAACGTAACCTTGCTGGTTCTGGTGCTGCATTATCAACATCAATGCAACGCTTATCATCTGGTCTACGCATTAACAGTGCTAAAGACGATGCGGCTGGTTTACAAATTTCAAACCGTCTTACTTCACAAATTAACGGTTTAGGTGTAGCACAGCGTAATGCTAACGACGGCATCTCTATGGCACAAACTGCTGAAGGCGCGATGCAAGCATCTACTGACATCTTACAACGTATGCGTGACCTTGCTATTCAATCGGCAAATGGTTCTAACTCTAAAGAAGACCGTGGCGCACTTCAAAAAGAAGTTTCTGCATTACAAAGCGAACTTACTCGTATCTCAGAAACTACAAGTTTTGGTGGTACTAACTTACTAGATGGTTCGTTTGGTTCTAGAAAATTCCAAGTTGGCGCACAAGCGAATGAGACAATTTCTGTAGGACTTTCAAGTGTTGCAGCATCTGATATTGGACAAAATGCTATTGAAGGTGCTGGTTCTGTATTTGGCGCTGCAGCTCAAACAAACGTAACATTAGCTGCCGCAATTGGCGGTGCGACTGCTGCTACATGGACTGTGAATGGGCCTTCAGGTGTTGGTACTGTTAACGTTGCTGGTACTGAAACACCAACAGAATTAGCTGAAGAAATTAATAATTCTGGTACTGGTATTTCTGCTTCGACAGAGTTGACTACGACACTTAACTTAACTGCTACTAGTGCTGATGGTACAATGACTATTGGTGATAACTCTTTTGATTTATCCACTTATGGTGGCGACATGAAAAAACTGGCAGCTGACATTAGTAAAGCGGGTACCGACGCCGTTTATAATGAAGATACTGGTGTTATCGATTTGAATTTAAAAGACGTTGATGGTGTTGATATCACTGCCGTCACAACTGCTGGTGATGTTGAATTAGGCGGAGTTGCTAATGGTGCAGGCCAAGTATTATCACAAGTTAGTGCAATGAAAATCACTTCAGGTGAAAGCTTTTCAATAACATCTACAGGTACTATGGATGAAATATTAAATACAACTGCAACAGCTGGAGCTTCATCGTTAGATAGCATTGCTAGTGTTGATATTTCTGGCACATCAGGAACTGGCGCTCAAGATGCGATTGCTGTTATTGATGCCGCGATTGCAGGTATTGATTCACAACGTGCTGATTTAGGTGCTGTTCAAAACCGTTTTGGACATACAATCTCTAATCTATCGAATATCGAAGAGAATGTATCTGCATCTCGTAGTCGTATTCGTGATACTGATTTTGCTTCAGAAACAGCTATGATGACCAAAAATCAGATTTTACAACAAGCGGGTACATCAATCTTGGCACAAGCGAATCAGTTGCCACAAGCTGCATTAAGTCTATTAGGTTAATAGCAATGAGAGTCGGCTTGAAGAGATAGCCAACCTTTCGCCTTTACATAGAAAGGTTAATAAAAGCCGATAAAGCCGTTGCCAACCATAGCAACGGCTCTTTAGGTTTTAGGTATATCTGAATATACAGACGGGAGAGGAAATTATGAAAGTTGATACGCAACCATTAATAACAGAGTCGGGAACAAAAAGTCCTGTCGTGTCTCAAACTATCGCAACTGAAGAATTAGCCAAGGTTCAGATAGAAGAGAATAAAGACGTTAAAATAGCTTCTATTAAGCAGCACGAGTTAGAAAAGGAAGATAAAAAGTCGATAGAATTGGATCGTGAACAATTAGAAACTATGGCTCAGAAATTGCAAGAATTCGTTGGCTCGCTTAATCGCGGACTAGAATTTAGTGTGCACGAAGATTCAGGTCGCGATGTTATTAAAGTGATAGATAAGAATTCGGGCGATACAGTGAGACAATATCCATCTGAAGAGGTATTAGAGTTAGTGGCTAGCTTGTCAGATGCGGCAGGAAATTTTGTAAATATTGAAGCTTAAGCATTAATTTAAGTGTTATAGGGGAAGAATATGTCAGGAATTTCATTTACAGGGTTAGGTTCAGGGTTACCAGTGTCAGATATTGTAACTGGTTTAGTTAACGCCGAAAAAACACCTTATACCCAGCGAATAAATCAGCAAGGCGGTAAACTGACAACTAACATTTCGGCGAATGGTGCGTTAAAGAGCGCGTTAGCTGCGATGGAATCTTCACTTGAAAAGCTTAAAAGTAGTGATAATTTTCAATTACGTAGTGCATCAGGTACTGACGACTTTATTACACTTACTTCGACAAAAGACGCACAAGTTGGCAATTATGATGTGAAAGTCAATAACTTAGCTCAGGCTCAAAAAAGCATGACGGATGTGTTCGACAGTGACGAAGTTGTTGGTGAAGGAAAGATTAGTTTTGCTACTGCGAAAGAAATCGCAGATGGAGAAACTGGTTTTTCGATCGATGTTGATGACGATGATACGCTTACTGAGTTGAGGGATAAAATAAACGACGCGCCTGATAATGAAAGTATTATTGCGACAATAGTTACTGAAAGCGATGGTAAGCAAAGGCTTGTAATGACTGCGAAAGATACAGGCTTAGAAAGTGCAGTGACTATGACAGCTACTAAAGCTGATGGTAGTGCGCTCGATCCGGGCAGCCGCTTAAATGATCTAAATTCAGCTAATTTGACAGAGCTTAAACCAGCTGCCGATGCGAGTATATTAATTGATAATGCAATAACATTGACTAGCTCAACGAATGAATTTAAAGAAGCAATTGATGGTATTACGATTACAGCTAAGAAGGCACATAAAGTAGACGATGATTTATCTAAAGCGTCAATTAGCGAAGATAATAACCTTGTCGTTAGAGAATTAGAAAACTTCGTAAAAACTTATAATGAATTTCAGACTCTTACTAAAGAACTAGGAAAAGGTGGCGGCGAAAACGAGAACTCTGGCGTTCTGGTTGGCGACTCAATGCTGCGAAGTGTTACATCAAAAGTTAGAAACATGTTGAGTCGATCTTTTGATAGCAATGGCTCTACAATAGCGTTGTCTCAATTAGGTGTTGAAACGGATCAATATGGAAAGCTTTCGTTAGATAAAACTAAATTGAATGATGCAGTTTCAGAGAATCCAGCAGCAATAGAAGAGTTTTTTGTCGGTACGGAAGAAAATCCGGGGTTCGCAGCAACACTTGAAGGGCTAGTAAAGAATTATACAGAAACTGGTGGGCTTATTGATTCTCGAATTGATAGCTACAATAACCAATTAACTAAGTTAGATGATGATTTAGTGGCATTTAACAAGAAAATGGATCGTTATGAAGCTCGATTATTTGCTCAATACAATGCAATGGACGCACTTGTAGCAAACCTACGTTCAACGAGTACCGCGCTTCAAGGACAGCTTGCAAATTTACCTGGTGTTGTTAGTAATAATAATAGTTAGATAATCTTCTTATTATGCTAATAAAAATACCAGCTTTTCGCTGGTATTTTTATTTCTAGGTGTTGTTAGTATATGCATTTGTTGCTTTAGAGTTGTTTTTTTGCTTTAAAATTTGTTTAGCCATTATTTCTTTAGCTTGAGCAGCTGCATTTATTAACTGCTTGTCTAAGTTATTTAATCGATTAAGTTGATTGCTAAAAAGGGCTAACTCTTCAGCTGAATAGCTCTTGAAGAGTTGGTGTATATTTTTTTCACGTATATCTAAAAGCGACTTAATCGTTGGCAAGCTTTCTTCTTCAACTATTGGTGTTGAAATATTGTCAATGAAGTCGATGATTTTTATCGTTTCATCGATTATTCGAGTAATTTCGTTCTCGATATCCATTTTAATTACTAAAGCCCGACTTATTTCGTTCTTCACTAGGGATTTGGTCCCAAGCAGATTTTATCGGTAGTAAGATTTGAATCACTTCTTCCAATTTATTTTCATCGTTTTCAATATTGGCTTTAAATAACAAAATTGAACAATACTCGTAAAGAGATGCCAAGTTATTTGAAAGTTCACCACCTTTTTCAAAATCCAACGAGTCTTCTAATACAGCGATTAATGATGTTGCCTTATTGATCAACGTATTACGTTGTTCGATGTCGTTCTGTGTAATTGCACCTTTAGCTGCTGCTATGTTGCCTAATAGCTGCCTAAAAATTGCAGACACTAATTGATGTGGATTTTCTGCACTGCCTGAAACGCTATTCTGCTTGTAAGTTTTTATCGAAAGTCTGCTCATGTATAAAATCCAAATCGTTCTAAATCTAGTGAATAATAGTAACCTAATCTAAATATGAATACTCTAGTTTTCGTTATTCAGTGGTTAATGGGAATAAGCAAATAAGGTGCCAAGTTATTGATTGGTAGAGTTGAATATTAAAATACTTCAATTTTCGAGTAAATCAAATTGATGATGCTATAAACTAAGGGTCAAAAAATTGACTATTGCTATGTTTTTACCTTGACAGTTAAAATGCTCATAATAATAAGAATTCACAAATCACACTGTTTTTAAAGGGTAATGTCAACTGATGCAAATTTCCAACGCAATACTGGTATGTAGTTCTAACTCAGTATATTTAGAGTCGCTTCCCACCATTTTAGACTTTATTGGCGAAACCGTAATAACAAGTAACAGTATTAAAGAACTTGAAGCACTAATCGTTGGGCAAGAAACCATTTACCGTAGTATTATTATCGACCATCAAGTTTCAAACTTTAATGAGAGTTTGATTACTGACCTTCCAAAACAGCCTTTTTTGATTGTTGGTGATGATGTTGGTCATTTAGCTAATAATTACCCTAATGTCATTGGTGTGCTTCCCTATGAAGTCAAATATGCAAAATTAACCCAAGAACTTCATAATTGTCAGGACTTTTTGAATAAAAGGCCTGCAACTCATGCTGTGTCTGGTTCATCTTCCATGCTCTTTCGGAGCTTAGTTGGCCGTAGTGATAATATACAAAACGTTCGTGTTCTAATAGAACAAGTTGCTCAAACTGATGCTAATGTCCTTGTCCTTGGCGAATCGGGTACTGGTAAAGAAGTTATTGCCCGCAATGTTCATTATTATTCCAAGCGCCGAGAGGGGCCGTTTATTCCAGTGAATTGTGGTGCAATTCCACCTGAGCTATTGGAGAGTGAATTATTCGGTCATGAGAAAGGTGCTTTTACAGGGGCTTATACGGCACGAAAAGGCCGCTTTGAGTTAGCGGAAGGTGGTACATTATTTTTGGATGAAATTGGTGATATGCCTCATCCTATGCAGGTTAAATTGTTACGTGTTTTGCAAGAACGAACTTTTGAACGAGTTGGTGGTAATAAAACCATGACTTGTAACGTTCGTATTGTGGCTGCAACCCATCAACATCTTGAAGAGCAAATTAAAGATGGAAAATTTAGAGAAGACTTATTCTATCGTCTCAATGTTTTTCCAATTGAAGTACCTGCACTTAGGGACCGTAAAGACGATATTCCGTTGTTATTACAAGAGTTGGTGACAAGAATGGAATCTGCATATAATACTTCAGTTCGCTTTACTCAGCGTTGTATGGAATCTCTCATGATGGCAGATTGGTCTGGTAATGTTCGTGAGTTAAGCAATCTAGTTGAGCGTCTAGTTATTCTCTACCCTAATAATCTCATCGACGTTAATGATTTACCGGCTAAATATCGCCATTTAGATGTACCAGAATTTGAACCAGATTATCCTGAAGAAATGCAAGAGCAAGATGCATTTGCTGCAATCTTTAGTGGTGAAGATGTTGTTGAAGTGCCAGAGAAAACCGTGATGACAGAACTGCCATCAGAAGGTGTAAATCTTAAAGAAATGCTGTCAGAGCTAGAAGTAGACTTAATTCGTCAAGCGTTAGAGCAACAAGAGTTCGTTGTGTCTCGTGCAGCAGATATTTTGGGAATGCGTCGAACAACTTTGGTTGAAAAAATGCGAAAATATGGCATGTCTAAAGACGGGTAATTTACCCCTAATGTTTTTTGTTATATCGCGGTGATTATTACATATGTAGTAATCACCGCGATAGAGTCATCATATGTTATCCAAGCTATGATTAGTATAAATTCGTATTATTAAGTTTGTCGTTTGTTCTCTTCACAAAATTTAACGATTAATGCCGTAATTCATTCTAGTACACCATTGAATTTACCCTCCCAATGTTAATCAGTCTGTTAAATCGCTATAGTTACTATTAGTAACAATGGGTAGTCTTCAGCACTTAATGAGCCGTCCAAAACACAAAACGTCGCTATATACCGTGAAAACAATCCAAAAGCATATCTAAACATCACATAAGGTCTATTTGGGAAATGATGCTTTACTGGTTATTATGTAATTTAATGATTAATATATTGAAAAATAAGTAAATAAAAGTTGGCACACTAGGTGCATTATCGTCAATAAATATCAAGCAGACAATTTATTGACGAGGCTGTTATGGCACCACAATTTCATCAACCAACGACTTCTGGACGTATTTCGCAAAATCGTTTAGCACACCTTGTTGATATCCTGCCGTCTGGTGTCATCATTCTTGACGCCAATGGGCGTGTTGAGGAAGCTAACCGTATGGCGTTAGATTTTTTTGGTGATAACGTGGTTGGCCAGCGTTGGGCGAGTGTTATTAATAGTGTGTTCGAGCCTCGTGCAGATGATGGTCATGAGGTGTCTCTGAAAGACGGTCGTCGCTTAAAGATTGCGATATCGTCGTTAGCGCCTGAAGACGGTCAATTAATCCTAGTGACGGATTTAACCCAAACTCGCCAAATGCAAAATAGCATGGCCCATATGCAACGTTTATCTGCACTTGGTAAAATGGTGGCGTCTTTAGCACATCAGGTCCGCACGCCGTTATCCGCAGCTATGTTGTATGCTGCAAATTTAAAAAGCAAAGCAATGAACCCTGAATCGAAAGCGCGTTTTCATGACAAATTAATGGCTCGCTTGAAAGATTTAGAACAGCAAGTTAATGATATGTTGATGTTTGCGCGTAGTGACAGCGGCCAACTATCTACAGAAATCTCGTTGCAAGAGATTTTAAGTGAGGTTCAAGCGTCAAGTGATGCAATGATGGAGCAGTATAAAGCGAACTTGATGGTGACGTTACCTGACCCAGATTTACTTGTTATGGGCAATCGCACGGCATTAAGTGGCGCTATTACTAATCTCATTCATAATGCAATTCAGGCCAAGCCTCAAGGATTGATGATGCATTTGATTGCAAAACGTCACGGTGAAAACGAAGTCGAAATTTCACTCGTTGATAATGGCCCAGGAATTTCGGTGGCCGATCAACAAAAAATATTTGAACCCTTTTATACGACTAAGTCGCAAGGAACAGGATTAGGGTTAGCCGTTGTTCAATCGGTGGCAAAGTCCCATAACGGCCAACTCACTTTAGTGTCTAAGCAAGGCCAAGGTTCATGTTTTTCATTGATATTACCGCTGCATCG
The DNA here is from genome assembly GCA_001874365.1 of Gammaproteobacteria bacterium MedPE. GTDB lineage: Bacteria > Pseudomonadota > Gammaproteobacteria > Enterobacterales > Psychrobiaceae > Psychrobium. The sequence goes on from MPDF01000015.1 coordinate 7,651, forward strand.
AGAAGCTGCTGTTGTTGTCAAACACGCGGCTGTCGGTTAGCCATAGCCAGTTACTAGGAGAAATAATTCTATGAGTTCTCATAAAATTTTAGTTGTCGAAGATGATGCCGGCTTACGCGAAGCGCTTGTCGATACATTAATGCTTGGTGGTTATGAATGTGTTGAGTGTGAAAGCGGCGAAGAAGCATTATTAACGTTAAAAACAACGCCAGTGTCTATGGTCGTATCTGATGTGCAAATGGGTGGCATGTCGGGATTATCTTTGTTAAGAAGTATCAAGCTCAAATGGCCTGAATTACCCATGTTGTTAATGACTGCTTATGCCACTATCGACGATGCTGTTAGCGCTATGCGTGATGGCGCATCAGATTATATGGCTAAACCATTTGCCCCTGAAGTATTGCTTAATTTAGTCAGCCGTTATCTACCTGTACCAACGATTGAAACAAATGATCCTGTCATTGGCGATCCCAAATCTGTCGAATTATTGGCGCTGGCGAAGAAAGTTGCCCAGAGTGACGCGTCAGTGATGATCAGCGGTCCATCAGGCTCTGGTAAAGAAGTCTTAAGTCAATACATTCATAATCAGTCTAAGCGTAGTGAGCAGCCATTTGTTGCAATCAACTGTGCAGCGATCCCTGAAAATATGCTTGAATCTACTTTATTTGGCTATGAAAAAGGGGCTTTTACTGGTGCACTTCAAGCTTGTCCTGGTAAATTTGAACAGGCGCAAGGTGGCACAATACTGCTTGATGAAATTACCGAAATGGATATTAACTTGCAGGCCAAATTACTTCGTGTCCTGCAAGAAAAAGAAGTTGAGCGCTTAGGCTCACGTAAAACAATTAAGCTTGATGTACGTGTGTTGGCAACGTCAAATCGTGATTTACGCCAATCAGTGAAAGACAAAGAGTTTCGCGAAGATTTATATTATCGTCTTAATGTATTCCCTCTCGCGTGGCCACATTTAAAAGAGCGCCGTGGTGATATCATCCCGTTGGCAGAATACTTATTGTCACGTCATTGGCAACAAGCAGGTCCTGTACCTGCCTATTCAACTGACGCTAAGTTGATGTTACAACGTCATACTTGGCCTGGTAATGTCCGTGAATTAGATAATGTGGTGCAGCGCGCGCTCATTTTGAGTAATGGCGAAGAAGTTGCAGCCAGTGATTTAATTATTGAATCCGTTGAAGATAATCAAGAAAATGTGGTTGATGAAGCACCTTCGATGACGGCTATTCCTGGTAACATCGTAAACAATGACTTGTTAGGGAATGAGCTTAAGCAACAAGAGAATCAGATAATCATTGATACGTTGGCGGCGTGTAATGGTTCACGTAAAGCCGTTGCTGAAAAACTCGGTATTAGTCCACGAACCCTGCGATATAAACTTGCAAAAATTCGTGAGCAAGGAATTGAGTTGCCCGCATAACTTAAAATATAACAACACCTTAAAGCAGATTTGAACTAGCGTTTAAGTCTGCTTTTTCGTGCTTTCAATTTTTGGCAAGGTAATTGCTTTATCTGTCATAAATAACGCAATTGCCAAAAAATTGTCGTTTCAATATTTGGGAGCACAGCCATGAACATCAATACAAATTCAAATGCCATGTTAAGCAACATGCAAAACATGATTGCTAAAGCACAGATGCAAACGCCAGGTATCAACCAACCAAACATGGGCAATATTGAAACACGTCAGGTTACCCAAACCAACGGCAGTGATTTTGCTAGCATGTTAAAGAGTGCTGTTGACAACGTTAATGGTTTGCAAAAACACTCAAAAGCACTACAAACGGCTGTTGAAATGGGCGACCGTAGTGTGAGCATTTCTGATGCGATGATTGCCTCTCAAAAATCAAGCGTAGCCTTTAGTGCAACAGTTGAAGTTAGAAATAAATTCGTTGAAGCCTATAAAGAAATCATGAGCATGCCTGTTTAGTAAATTTTGTTAGGTAAAGTCTTTTAAATTATGACATTATTAGCAAGATAGACGATGTCTACGTAATTTTTAAATTTTGGAAGGTAATCCTGTGAGTCAAGCGAGTGAATCGACAGATATGATGGTGTCAGACGACCAACATCCCATCACAACTTCAAATACCGCGTTACCCGACGAAAAGACTGGTGCTTTTTCTGGTTTAGGTGATGGCGAAACTATGCGCCAAATCGTTATGGTTGTTGCACTGACAGTCTGTTTAGCATTAGCTGTAATGGTTGTTTTTTGGGCGCAAGAACCTGAGTATCGACCGCTAGGGAAAATGAATACAGAAGAGTTTACTACGACGCTAGACTTTCTTGATCAAAATAAATTTGAGTACAAAACTGAAAACCGTGAAATTCTGGTCACTCAAGACGACTACCAAAAGATTAAACTTGCCCTTGTAAGAGCTGGCATGGATGCGGCGCCAGCAAATGGTGACGATATCTTGATGCAAGATATGGGGTTTGGTGTATCACAGCGCTTAGAGCGAGAACGCCTCAAACACAGCCGAGAAAAACAATTAGCGAGTGCTATTAGTGAACTTAAAAATGTCTCACGCGCTCGTGTATTGTTGGCTATTCCTAAAGAAAATGTATTTTCTCGTCGTGACAAAAAAGCAAGTGCGACAGTAGTCGTGACGCTTAATCGTGGACGTCAGTTAACGCAGGGTGAAGTTGATAGTATTGTTGATATCGTATCCTCTGCAGTACCTTCACTTGAACCTGGGCGTGTATCTATTGCCGATCAAGCGGGTCGTTCATTAAAATCGGGTAATGAAGATCCGTCGAGTATTCGTAGTCGCAAAGAGTTTGAGCAAGAAAAGAAACAAGAAAGTGCCTATTTATCTAAGATTGACACGATTTTAATTCCCGTTGTTGGGTTAGGAAACTACACGGCACAAGTTGATGTTTCGATGGACTTTACTGCTGTTGAAGAAACGCAGCAACGTTATAACCCTGATTTACCAGCCATTCGAAGTGAACGAACTTCTGAAAATAGTAACGTCGGTAATGTCATTAGTGGTGTTGCTGGCGCGTTAAGTAACCAGCCGCCACTTGAATCAGAGATTCCTCAGCAAGTGAGTGAGTTACAAGGTGGCGAAAGCGGAAATGGCCAGCCTGGCCAATTTCAAAAAGAAGCTACTCGAAACTTTGAACTCGACACGACGATTAGCCACATTCGTCAACAAGTTGGCATTATTAAGCGCATTAGTGTTTCTGTCGCCTTAGATTATAAAACGATGCCAGCAGCGGAAGGTGGAGAAACGACTCAAGCGCCTCGGACCGCTGAAGAGCTTGCAAACATTACACGACTCTTACAAGGCAGCATTGGTTTTAATCAAGCACGTGGTGATGTATTAGAAGTCGTAACAACTCAGTTTTACAAAGAAGAAATTGCAGCAGCTGCTGAATTACCGATGTGGGAACAGCCATGGTTCTGGAAGCTCGCAAAATTGGTGATCGGTGGTTTAGTCATTATTGCCATTATCATTTTCTTAGTTCGCCCAATGTTAAATCGTCTCATCTACCCTGATGCAGAAGAAGATAGCGATGAAATGAATGAAGATGATTTAGCTGACTTTGACGACCAATTTGCGTCTGATACGGTAGACATGTTGGCGGCATCTGATAGTGACTATACCTACGCAGATGATGGCTCAATTAAAATTCCGAACCTGCATAAAGACGATGACTTATTACGTGCAGTTCGAGCATTAGTCGCCAACGAACCAGATTTATCAATTCAGGTTGTTAAGAACTGGTTATATCAAGATAGTAATAAGTAACGGATAAGAAATGGCTGAAGAAATTGCAACTCAAGAAGAAAAAGAAGCGAGTTTTGACGCAAGTACCTTAACTGGTCTTGAAAAAACAGCGCTACTTTTATTAAGTCTCAAAGAAGAAGATGCGGCGAGCATTCTAAAATCTTTAGAGCCCAAAGAAGTCCAATATGTTGGTCAAGCTATGGCGGGGTTTGAAGATTTTACACCGGCAAAAGTACAAGCGGTACTTCGTCTGTTTTTAGATGATATTCAAGACTTATCGTCTATTGGTCTTAACTCTGAAGACTTTATCCGTAAAGCCTTAATTGAAGCCTTAGGTGAAGACAAAGCATCTAATATTATTGATCAAATTATCCTTGGTGGTAGTGCTAAAGGTCTTGAGTCACTTAAGTGGATGGATGCTAGACAGGTTGCTAATATCATCGTGAGTGAGCATCCGCAAATTCAAACTATCGTACTGTCTTATTTAGATCCTGAGCAATCGGCAGAAATATTATCGCAATTTCCAGAGAAGATACGCTTAGATCTCATGATGCGAATCGCAAACCTTGAAGAAGTGCAGCCTGCTGCGTTACAAGAGCTAAATGACATCATGGAAAAACAATTTGCTGGTCAAGCTGGTGCACAAGCTGCGAAAATGGGTGGCTTGAAATCTGCGGCTAACATTATGAACTACCTAGACAACAACGTTGAAGGCCAATTAATGGACTCTATTCGTGATACAGACGAAGAGATGGCACAAAAACTTCAAGATCTTATGTTTGTCTTTGAAAATCTTATTGATGTTGATGATCGCGGCGTTCAAGCAATCTTGCGCGATGTCCAAACTGACGATCTCATGAAGGCGCTTAAAGGTGCTGATGAGGCTCTTAAAGACAAATTCCTTAATAATATGTCAAAACGTGCAGCAGAAATGTTGGTTGATGATCTTGAAGCCATGGGGCCAATTCGTGTAAGTGAAGTGGAAGTGGCTCAGAAAGAAATCTTGGCGGTGGCAACTCGCTTAGCTGATTCAGGCGAAATTATGCTTGGCGGCGGCGGTGGCGACGAGTTCTTGTAATTGAGTAATTGAGGACTAATTATGTCGAGTGAAGTTTATAAGCCAACAGATGAAGAGCTAGAGCTGTTAAAACGTTGGTATGCACCTGATGTTAGTAAAGAAGTTGATAAAGATCGCACTAATGCGTTTAGAATGAATGTTGCGAATTTATCAACGCCAGAGCCTGTTGCTGTAGAATCTGCCGATGATGAAGAGAGCAATACATTATCTGCACAAGCCTTAGAAGAAATAACTCAGCAAGCACAAGAGCAAGGTTATCAAGACGGTTTAACCAAAGGTAAAGAAGAAGGTTTATTACAGGGACATCAAGAAGGCTATGATCAAGGATTAGTGCAAGGTATCGAAGACGGCACCGCACAAGGTCTTGAACAAGCACAGCCTCAAATCGCGCAACGGGTTGCAATTATTGATGCAATGATTGCCAAGTTACAACAGCCATTATCAAACCAAGATAAAGCCGTAGAGTCTGCCTTAGTTGAACTTGCATTAACCCTAGCTAAGAAAATTGTCCACGTTGAAATATCTCAAAATAAACAACCAGTTATTCAATCTGTCAGTGAAGGCATTAAAGTGATTGGCAGTGAAAGCGCCGTTAATTTACATGTTAATCCGCAAGATTTAGATATCATTGAAAACTTATTTGGTGAACAAAAAAACGAGAAAACTCGCTTAACAATTGCTTCTGATCCTACCTTAAATATAGGTGATTGTTACCTAGAAACGACCAATAGTTCTGTCTCATTAAATCTAGAAGAGCGAATCAATCAAGTATTTGATGATTTTAATAATAATGCAACGCCTGAGTATGAGCAGATTCCTCAAGATGTTGTTGAACAAAGTGGCGCAACATCGGCGATGGCAGGTAATGGTAGTGAGCAACAATCCATTGACAGTAGTGATGACAATTTAAAGCAAAGTCAGCCAGATGATATCGCCAGTTCCTCAAGTGAAGAATCTGATGTCTGAGTCTATTCCTATGGTGGATTGGGTTAAACAACTTGGAAAATACAACGATCAAGTTAATCAATTCCAACCAGTGATGGCGGGGAAATTGAAGCGCGTTGTTGGTCTAACAATGGAGGCGATAGGTTGCCGTGCGCCGGTTGGTAGCCAGTGTAGCGTTGAAACGCTTACCGGAAATATTAACGCTGAAGTCGTCGGTTTTAGTGACGATATTCTCTATCTAATGCCGAGCGAAGAGATTCATGGGGTCTTACCGGGGGCAAAAGTACAACCATTAAATCAACAGCAAGGTTTACCTATTGGCCTTGAGTTATTAGGACGTGTTATTAATGGCATCGGTGAACCGCTTGATGGTTTAGGGCCTATTAAAACGAGTGCAAAGGTGTCCGGAAAGGCAACGCCAATTAATCCATTAGCACGCCGACCAATCTCTAAACCACTGGATGTAGGGATCAGAGCAATAAATACCTTAATGACTGTGGGGAAAGGTCAGCGAATGGGGCTGTTTGCTGGCTCAGGTGTCGGTAAAAGTGTGCTGCTCGGCATGATGACTCGTGGTACTAGTGCTGATGTTATCGTGGTGGGCTTAGTTGGTGAGCGTGGTCGTGAAGTCAAAGAGTTTATTGAAGAAATTTTAGGTGAAGATGGCCGACAACGTTCTGTTGTTGTGGCTGCGCCTGCCGATACATCGCCGTTAATGCGTTTAAAAGCTTGTGAAACGTCAGTGACTATCGCTGAGTATTTTCGCGATCAAGGAATGGAAGTATTATTGTTAATGGACTCGCTGACACGCTTTGCACAAGCGCAACGAGAAATTGCGCTTGCTATTGGTGAACCGCCTGCCACCAAAGGATACCCGCCATCGGTATTCGCCAAACTTCCTCAGTTGGTTGAACGGGCAGGTAATGGTGCTGATGGGCAAGGATCAATTACTGCATTTTATACTGTGTTAACGGAAGGGGATGACCTACAAGATCCGATTGCGGACTCATCACGAGCGATATTAGATGGCCATATTGTATTGTCACGTCGATTGGCGGAAGCTGGTCATTACCCCGCCATTGACGTTGAAGCGTCAATTTCCCGTGTTATGCCAATGGTGGTCAGTGATGAGCACATGCAATATGCTCGTATGGTTAAACAAAACTATTCACTTTATCAACAAAATAAAGATCTCATCGCCATTGGAGCCTATGTCGCAGGCGCGGATCCAAAAGTTGATAAGGCTATTCAATTTTATCCAGTCATTGAAGCATTTTGTCAGCAAACTATGAAAGAATCCCATCCTTATGACGAAGCGTTATTAGCGTTAACGCAACTTGGTCAAGCATTGCAATAATGGCTAATGTTAAACAACTAACCATTGTTCTTGATATGGCTCAGAAAAAAGAGCAAGATGCGCTTAAAGTCTTTAGCCAAGCACAACAGCAACTTAATCAACTTAAAGAACAAATGGAGTCACTGGTTCAGTATAAGCAAGACTATTTAGCGCAAATGAAGCCTGAAAATATTCACCAAGTTAGCGCTGATAAGCTTATTCGATTACAGGGGTTTCTCGCTCAGATCGATCAGTCGATATTTCAACAACGCGATGTTATTGCGAAAGCATCATTGGCGGTTGATGCAAGGCGTGAGGCATGGGCTAAAGCTAAGCAATATGCAGATTCCATCGTATTTCTTATTGATAAACAAAATAAGGAAGCCTTCTTAAAAGAAGACAAACATCAGCAAAAAATGGCAGATGAATTTGCCATGATGTCTCATCACCGAAAAAGACAGCGTTAATCAACCTTTCTAATTTCATAGTGGCTCAATAATTGCTTTTATATTTTTCACAAATCAGTTTATTTCTAACGAAAATGGAAATAAACGTCCTGTGTATTAAGTAAATTATTGTTTATTAGTGTTTTAAATTTGTCATTCTGACTTTATGAGCAAGGATATAGTCTTTTGGAATCATTTAATTTTATCAATTTAAATGCCAGTGTCGATAATACGGCAACTTTTGCCGCATCGTCAGCGTCGTCTACTGCACTTCATGGGGAAGTAAGTGGCCAAGCACAACAATTTAAAGCGGCAAATGCATTAACTTTTAACGATCATTTGAATCAATCAATTGAATTTTCTAAAGTTAAATCTGAAGACACAACTGATGACAAAACTAAAGCGTTAGTTGAGCAGCTGATGCGTTTGTTAAAAAGTGAACGGTCGCCGAAAATGTCAAACGATGATATTAGTGCTACCAAAGAGCTCGAAAAATCTAATCCAACAGACTCGTTAAGCAACGCTGATAGCTCAGATATTGATGATACAAACAATGTGTTAGCGAAACTTGAAGCGATTATTGCTAGTTTAACACCGTCAAAAAGTGAACAGCTTTCTCACGCATTAGCTGAAATAAAAGCACTTAATGACGAATTTAATTTGGAGCAACAATTAGAAAAATTACAGTCGTTTAATGGTGAACTAAACGATAACGATACGCTTGCGATTGATGAGCTTGATTCGATAATTAATGACGTTAGCAATTTGTTGTCAACGTTTGAGTCGCTTCAAAATAGGGCCAAATTAAATGAAAAGCTGTCAAGTGAGGAGCTCGCAACTGAGTTAGCGCAATTACGAGCGCGAATTGAATCGTTGAATGTAGACGATGTAACACTAGCTGAGATTAAAGGCAACGTAGAGCAACTCATCAATGTTACGAATGAATACCTGTCAGAAGCGCAAGATTCAACATTAGAAAACAAGCTATCTCAGGAAGTTCTACCGCAGACGGTGATGCAAAGCGGGGCAGAAGTCGTTCAAGACACGACAATCAGTGATAATAAAGAACTCCTTAGCGATAAGTTGCAAACATTAATTAATGAGTTACCAGATAAACAACGTCAACAACTATTTAATTTTATCTCTGAAAAAAATGAGCCGATTGTTGTTAATTCACAGTCAGCTAAACAAATGCTCGCGCAGATAGAAGGAAGTCGAGCTAGCCTGCAGCAAGTCAATCAAACTGATGCTCAGATCGATGAGTCAGCTAAAAATGCTGCCTCAGTAGAATCATCAATGGAAGGAGCTGACAGTGATACAGTTATTGCTGGGCGTGATAATGCCGTTGCTAGACTTCACAATGAAAGCGAAAAGAAAATCAACGTAAAAACAGCGCCAATGACAAGTGAACGAGAATTCGTGAAAGGTGATGTTGTCGTGGAACAAGATAAGCCTGTACCATCCAAAGTTGATGCGTTAGTCGCGCAATTAGAATCGAGTTTTCGTAATAGTTCAGCAAGCATGACGCCCGCAGAGTCCTCTGTAAGTGGTGCCGCTAGAGTGGAGCAACAAGTCGCAAAGGAGTTTGCGTCAAGTCAATTAACCGCAAATAAAACACCGGAAACATTGGCACAGCGAATTACCTTGAACGATAACAGTATGGCGTCTCAGCAACTAAAAGAGCATATGACGATGATGGCTCGTGGTGGCATAAATCATGTAGTCATGAATTTAGATCCGGAAGAGCTTGGCGCTATGTCTGTTCGAATTGTGATGCAGCAAGATCAAATGAATGTGCAATTTCAAGTTAGCAATCCTCAAGCAAAAGATATGCTAGAGCAAGCGATGGCTAAGCTTAAAGAGTCGTTACAAGAGCAAGGAATTGAGTTAAACCAAAGTGATGTCAAAGAACAAAATCAGCAACAAAAAGATTCTCAGCAAGCTCAGCAGTCGAATTTATTCGGTGAGCAAGGAGATTTTGACGGTGAAGATATTGAGCCAGTGACCTTGATTTTGAACAAACAATCAGCCAACGGTATTGATTATTACGCGTAACAGGTATGTTTTATAGGATAATTGATTGTTGTGTGGTAGCTTTAAATCGATGATTTATCACGGGTTCAATTGCTTAACAGAGAGTGTTAGGATCAGTGGTTTAGAAATAGTTTTTGTGAAGGAATGTAAATATGGCTGAAGAAGCAGTTGAAGAAGCACAAGGCGGTAGTAAAAAGCTACTTATTATCATTATTGCCGTTGTGGTATTGATTGCTGGCGGTGCAGGTGCTTTTTTCTTTTTGTCAGGCTCTGATGAACCGACAGATCCCGAAATGTCACTTGAAGAAGGCGCTGAACTAGACGCTGATGTTTCAGAAGAAAGTGCTGACGAAGGTGAGGCTGAAACTGGTGATGCATTTTATGTTGGGATGCCACGTCCATTTGTATTTAATGTTCCTGGCTATGGCCGAGATCGCTTGGTGCAAATAAAAGTGCAATTAATGGTGCGAGGCGGTGATCACGATACCATTGCTCGAAAACATATTCCATTAATTGAAGATACTCTACTAACGACTTTTAGTACTTCTAATGCAGAAAAGCTTTCAACTAATGAAGGCAAACAGGAATTACGCAAAGAATCTCTTGCAGCAGTGCAACAGGCTCTTGAGCCGCTTGTAGGAAAACCTGTGGTAGAAAAAGTACTATTTATTGGATTTGTTATGCAATAACTCTTAATGAGTTGTTGATGTCGTTAACTAAAAAAGGTGGGCTAAAGCTTGAATGATCTACTGAGTCAAGACGAAATTGATGCGTTGTTACACGGTGTGGATGACGTTGAAGAAGAAGAAGTCGAAGGTGGCGCTGGTGATAGTGCCGCTGAATACGACTTCTCTTCTCAAGATCGTATTGTTCGTGGTCGAATGCCCACTCTTGAAATGGTTAATGAACGTTTTGCTCGCCATTTGCGAATTAGCTTGTTTAACTTAATGCGCCGAACTACTGAGGTTTCTATCAATGGCGTACAAATGCTCAAGTTTGGTGAATATATTCATACGCTGTTCGTTCCAACCAGTTTAAACATGGTTCGTTTTAGGCCTCTAAAAGGTACCGCATTAATTACCCTTGAAGCACGTTTAGTTTTTATTTTAGTCGATAACTTTTTTGGCGGTGATGGTCGTTACCCTGCCAAAATCGAGGGACGTGAATTTACGCCAACAGAACGTCGAATTATTCAATTATTGTTAAAAATTGTTTTTGAAGATTACATGGAAGCTTGGGCACCAGTGATGGATGTTGAGTTTGAATATTTAGATTCTGAAGTGAATCCATCAATGGCTAACATTGTGAGTCCAACGGAAGTTATTGTTGTATGTTCTTTTCACATTGAACTCGATGGCGGTGGTGGCGATTTTCATATTGCATTGCCATATTCAATGCTTGAACCTATTAGAGAACTGTTAGATGCCGGTGTTCAGTCTGATAAAGAAGATACTGACCAACGCTGGAGTGCGGCCTTAAAAGACGAGATAATGGATGTTGAAGTCGAGCTAGAAGTTGGGCTTGGTGACGTTGATTTAACATTGCGTAAAATTATGGAAATGAAAGAAGGCGATATCATTCCATTTGAAATGCCAGATGAACTTGTTGTAAAAGCTGAGGAGCTTCCATCATTTAGAGGAAAACTCGGACAAGTTAATGATAATTATGGTTTGGAAGTAACATCGATTATTCCACGACCTGAATCGCAAAAGTCAGAATTTCAATTACTTCAGCGAAAAATGTCTGAAGAAAAATCGTAAGTGAGAGATAAAAAATGAGTGATATGGATGATTGGGCTGACGCAATGGCTGAACAAGCCGATGCAGAAGCTGAAGAAGCACAAAAGGCTGAGTTAGACCAGCTTGATGAGTCTGCTATTGGTGGTGACGGCGAAATTTCAGGCGATGCAAAACTTGATGCTATTCTAGATATTCCAGTGACCATTTCAATGGAAGTTGGGCGGTCAAATATTACTATTCGTAATTTACTGCAATTAAACCAAGGTTCAGTGATTGAACTTGATCGTGTTGCTGGTGAATCTCTTGATGTGTTAGTCAACGGTACCTTAATCGCCCATGGCGAAGTAGTTGTCGTCAATGATAAATTTGGTATTCGATTAACTGATGTTATTAGTCAAACAGAACGTATTAAAAAATTACGTTAGAAAGCTTAGTGCTGGGCTCATCGCCTGCCTTAGTTTACCAGCCGCGGCAACAACACTGACTGAGCCGCCAGATTTCTTGCGCATGATCATGTCGCTAATCATTGTATTGGCGGTTATTTTCTTGCTCGCGTTCATCGTGAAGAAGCTTAAAATTACCCCACATAGCCAAAAACACCTACGCAGTGTGGCCCAGTTATCTATTGGACCTAAAGAGCGAGTTGTTGTTGTTGAAGTCAATGGTGAGCAGTTTATGCTTGGCGTTACAAATAATAATGTTAATTTGCTCCATAAACTTGAAAACCCAATTGAAAAAAATCAGCCGTCGGATAGTGCAGAAAAATTACCATTAACAATTCAATCGCTATTGAAGAAAGGGAAGTCATGATCAAGTATTTTATTGCTGTATTTATCATGTTGGTGTCGCCAGCGTTGATGGCAGATACAGGCCTACCAGCGGTTACTGTCGTGCCAAATGCTGATGGAACACAAAGTTACAGCATAACGCTGCAAGTGCTTGCATTAATGACGGCGCTTAGCTTCATTCCTGCCGTCTTAATCATGATGACTTCTTTTACTCGTATTGTAATTGTCTTATCAATTTTAAGGCAGGCAATGGGCTTGCAACAAGCGCCGTCTAATCAGGTTATTATTGGTCTTTCGTTATTTCTAAGCCTGTTTATCATGTCACCTGTACTCGATAAGATTAATAATGTTGCAGTTCAGCCTTACGTCAATGAACAAGTGGATGCAATTGCTGCACTAAAATTGGCACAAGGGCCTATTCGTGAGTTTATGTTGTCACAAACGCGGGAAAAGGATATTGCGACGTTTTTAGATATTGCTAATCGCACGGACGTTGCTGCGCCAGAAGATGCGCCAATGACCGTATTGATTCCAGCGTTTATTACGAGTGAATTAAAAACGGCTTTTCAAATCGGATTTATGCTGTTTATTCCTTTTTTGGTCATTGATTTGGTGGTTGCCAGTGTCTTAATGGCAATGGGTATGATGATGTTGTCGCCGATGATCGTTTCATTACCTTTTAAATTGATGCTATTTGTATTGGTTGATGGTTGGTCGCTAGTGATGGGAACACTTGCCAAGAGTTTTGGATTATGACGAGACTGAATAAGGAGCAAATCGATGTCACCTGAAGTTTTTGTCGATATTTTTCGCGACGCGCTGTTTGTGGTTATGCTGCTCGTTGCGGCCATTGTTGTGCCCAGCTTAATTATTGGTTTAATTGTTGCCATCTTTCAGGCGGCGACCTCCATCAATGAACAAACGCTAAGTTTTTTACCGCGTCTAATGATGACATTACTTGCTTTAATTATTGGTGCTCATTGGCTGACCCAACAATTAATGGACTTTACTATCGGCATGATTGAAGCGATACCACGCGTAATAGGGTAATTTGTGACACTTTACGAGAACATCATCATGGAATGGCTTGCAGCTCATATTTGGGCATTTGCACGTGTTTCAGGGATGTTTATGGTCATGACAGTCGTTGGTAGTAATAACTTATCAACGAGGCTACGCTTGTTCTATGCATTAGCGGTTACCTACCTAATCGTACCTACTATTGGTCATTTTCCAACAGCCGATCTATTTTCCTTTTCAAGCTACATTATTGTTATCCAACAGACATTAATTGGTGTTGCCATTGGTTTCATCTCCGTTTTGGTGATGCAATCTTTTGTTATTGCTGGTCAGGTGATAGGTATGCAAACGAGTTTAGGGTTTGCGTCTATGGTTGATCCTGGTTCTGGACAGACTGTTCCCGTCGTAGGCCAATTTTTTCTACTGTTAGCGACCTTGATGTTTTTGGCCATTGATGGTCATTTAATTATGATTAAAATGCTGGTTGTTAGCTTTGAAACGCTGCCAATTGGGGAGGTAGGTTTATCCAGTGTTACCATGGAAAATATCGCTAAGTGGGGGATGTGGATGTTTACATCAGCACTTGCAATGTCTATTGCGGCGATGGTTGCTTTACTCGTGATTAATTTCTCATTTGGCATTTTAACCCGCGCCGCGCCACAACTAAATATTTTCGCCATTGGTTTCCCAGTTACTATGCTCGCAGGCCTCTTAGTATTATGGTTAACACTTGATACTGTTATGTCGCATTTTGATGCGCAATGGGAGCGTGGTATGGAAATGATGTGTAATGTCATTAATACAAAGTGTGAATTCTAACGGGAGCGTTGTGTAATGGCAGCAAGTGACGGCCAAGAAAAGACAGAACAAGCTACCCCCAAGAAGCTGCAACAAGCAAGAGAGAAGGGACAGGTTCCCCGCTCCAAAGACCTTGGTACTGCAGCTGTTCTAATTGCTTCCGCTGTTGGCATGTACATATTTGGCAGTGCGATAGCCACCTCACTTTTCAACGTAATGAAGCGATTGTTTTCATTGAAACGAAGTGAAGCCTTTGATACCAATCAGTTTGGGTTGATGTGGGCAGAAGTGATGTCGACTATCGCTTGGCCGATTATTGGATTTGTCGTGAGTTTATTTATTGCTGCATTTGTCGGTAGTATCGTGCTCGGTGGTTTGACTTTTAGTAGCGAAGCGATGATGCCAAAGGCATCAAAAATGAGTCCAATTGCAGGATTCAAGCGAATGTTTGGCATGCAGGCGGTGGTTGAACTACTGAAATCTATCGGTAAGTTCGCGGTAATTGCTACGTTAGCTTGGACCTTGCTAACTTTTTATTTTCCACGCATTCTTGCCCTAAGCCAAACGTCATTTCCATTAAATGTTATCGAAGCCCTCGATATTTTATTGTGGATTTTTATTCTTCTGTGTTGTTCGTTGTTACTTATCGCCGCTGTTGATGCGCCATACCAGATTTTTAAGCATAACAAAGAGCTTAAGATGACATTACAAGAAGTGAAAGATGAACATAAAAATATCGAAGGTAAGCCAGAGGTCAAAGGTAGGCAACGTCAATTACAAAGAGAAGTATCGCAACGTCGAATGATGCAAGATGTGCCAGAAGCTGATGTGATTGTGACCAACCCAACCCATTTCTCAGTTGCTTTAAAGTATGATGTGAATGGTTCTAGTGCACCAACTGTTGTTGCTAAAGGTGGCGATCATATGGCTTTTAGGATCCGTGAAGTTGCACGCGAGAATGAAGTTTCGATTGTTTCGAGTCCTGCACTTGCACGAGCAATTTATCACACGACTGAAATTAGTGAGCCAATTCCGGATGGATTATTCGCCGCTGTTGCACAAGTATTAGCCTATGTCTATCAGTTAGAACAGTTTAAGAAACGTAAAGGACGACGTCCAACTAAACTCCCTAAGGAATTCGACATTCCAGAAAACCTGAAACACTAGATTGATTTTTAACCATTTAGTTCCTGTAAGGTAAGTGATTAATTGAAGCCGTAAATTACTGACACTAACGCTATCTTGTTGTTGGTTCACACTAAAATAAAAACGACATGAGCTAAATTGACAACGTCAATAAAATGACTGCTATGATGGACGGTTGACTATTGGCTAATTGCTTGTTATTTCTATGTAATTAATATAAAAATCTAACTATGTATTTTGGCGCATTCATTGCAATGACGTTGATTTACGATGCTGTTATTCGACGGAATTGACGGCAGATTCATGTTAGTTATCAAGGCTCATCATTTAATGGATATCAAAGCGAGATTTTCGCAAGTTATTGCAGGCAACCAAGCTGTAATCAAAGGGGTTGCAACGCCGTTATTGGTGCTGGCTGCGCTTGGCATGATCGTTCTTCCTATTCCCGCATTTTTACTCGATTCTATTTTTGTTTTCAATATATTGTTATCAATGGTGGTATTACTGGTTGCAATCTATTCGTTAAGGCCTCTTGATTTCGCAGCATTTCCTAGTGTGCTGTTAATTGCAACTCTATTACGCCTTGCGGTAAATGTTGCATCGACTCGAATTGTTTTACTTGAAGGCCATGAGGGTGGTGATGCGGCAGGTAAAGTTATTGAAGCGTTTGGCTCAGTGGTTATTGGCGGTAATTACGCCGTTGGTTTAGTTGTATTCTTAATTCTAATTATTATTAATTTCGCGGTTGTTACCAAAGGTGCAGGGCGTATTTCTGAAGTGAGTGCGCGTTTTACCTTAGATGCAATGCCAGGTAAGCAAATGGCAATCGATGCCGATTTAAATGCCGGCATCATTGATCAAGATACCGCACGAGAACGTCGAGCTGAAGTCACAAAAGAAGCAGATTTTTACGGTTCAATGGATGGTGCATCCAAATTCGTTAAAGGTGATGCCATTGCGGGTATTCTAATCTTAGTGATTAACATCATTGGCGGCTTTGTTATTGGTATGGTTCAACACGGCTTAACCATGAGTCAGGCCATTGAAATTTATACATTGCTTACCATTGGTGATGGATTAGTTGCTCAAATACCTTCTCTATTATTATCTATCGCTGCGGCATTAATGGTCACCAGACAAAATGAGTCTGAAGAAATGGGTAAGATGGTATTTGCCCAAATGCTTAGTAATCCTAAAGCGTTGTTAGTGGCAGGTGGTATTTTATTTGTGATGGGTATTATTCCTGGTATGCCGACTGTTGCGTTTTTATCAATGGCGTTGTTATCACTAGGTATTGGCTATAAGTTATCTCGCGATGCAAAATCAACAACCAAGAGCGGAGAACTTGCCACGGCTGATGGGACTCCAGCATCAAGTGCACCACCAGAACCTGTTAAAGAGTTAGGGTGGAGTGATGTAAATCAAGTCGACGTGATTGGACTTGAAGTAGGATACCGTCTTATTCCGTTAGTGGACGTTGGTCAAAGCGGTGAGTTACTTTCTCGCATTAAGGGTGTTCGAAAAAAATTATCACAAGAATACGGGTTTTTAGTACCAGCTGTACACATTCGCGATAACCTTGATTTAAATGCTAATAGTTATCGGATTTCATTAATGGGCGTAACCATTGGTGAAGCTGAAATACGTCATGATTGTGAGCTAGCGATTAATCCGGGCCAAGTATTTGGTATGGTTGAGGGGACACCAACCACTGACCCCGCATTTGGACTTGAAGCGGTATGGATTACGCCTGAACAACGGGAACATGCGCAAACATTAGGGTACACCGTTGTTGATCCAGCGACGGTAGTAGCAACTCATATTAGTCAGTTATTAACCAATAATGCATCGCAACTACTTGGCCACGAAGAAGTACAGAACTTACTGGATATTTTAGAGCGACAATATCCAAAACTTGTTGAAGGCTTAGTGCCTGACTTATTGCCACTTGGTGTGGTTGTTAAGGTTATGCAAAACTTACTTAACGAAGGTGTGCCGGTCAGAGATTTACGAACCATTGTTCAAACATTAGTTGAGTATGGTTCGAAGAGTCAGGACCCTGACGTGTTAACCGCTGCCGCACGAATAGCACTCAAACGATTAATAGTCCAAGAAATCAATGGTATAGAGCCTGAATTATCTGTGATAACATTGGCGCCTGATTTGGAACAAATGTTGCACCAAACGATGCAAGCATCTGGTGGTGACGCTGGGGCAGGTATGGAACCTGGTTTAGCGGAACGCTTGCAAAGTTCGTTAGCAACAGCGACAGAGCAATTAGAGTTAGAAGGATTGCCTGCTATCTTATTGACGTCAGGTGTATTAAGATCGACATTGTCACGTTTTGTTAAAAATACAATTCCAGGATTACGGGTGCTTTCATATCAAGAAGTGCCGGATGATAAACAAATAAAAATTGTTAGTTCAGTTGGACAGTAACACAGAGGTTATCTTTGAAAATTAAACGTTTTTTCGCTAAAGACATTCGTTCAGCACTCGATGAGATAAAAATCGCATTGGGGCCTGACGCTATTATTATGTCGAATAAAAACGTCGAAGGCGGTGTTGAAATCGTCGCTGCTATTGATGAAGATAATAATGCTGTTGTTAAAAGTTCAACATCTGCGCCGGCAAAGCCTATTTCTGAGCCACAACGACAGGCGCCTGAACGCCCGGCGACATCCAATCAACGAAGTGATAGTAGTTGGGATACTAATAGTCGATTAGAGCGCGAATTTAACGACGACCAAGTCTCATTATCAGGATTTCAACAGCGACTAATTAAACAACAGGCAGAGCACGCTGTGTCAGAGTTGGCACCGGAGCCGTCATCTGATTTCATGCACCAAACTCCGGCTCCTTCGATTCAATCAAATAATGATGAATTACCTGCATGGGCTCAAACATTAAATAAGCCACCTTTTCAACAAGAAAAACACGAAGAGGCACATCAGGCACAAGGACTTGACCAAATTTCTCAGTCTGCCCAAAGCCCTGCTATCGAAGAGCTACGCCAAGAAATGGCATCTATGCGGCAGTTATTACAGCATCAAGTGAGTAGTTTAATGACGCAAGATGCTAATCGTCGTGATCCAATTCGTCATTTGTTGGATAAAGAATTAGTTCGTCTTGGTTTTGATAGTCATGTTGCTCAGCAGTTACTCGTTAATATTCCATCTAATATTGATATTGAACAAGCAAAAGAAGCATTGGCAAGAACGATGCTTGAACGGGTTTCTTCAACACGTAATGACGTGTTAGAGCAAGGCGGTGTCGTCGCTTTACTGGGGCCGACAGGCGTCGGTAAAACAACGACAGTTGCAAAGTTGGCCGCGCGTTATGCAATGCGTTTCGGTCAAGAACAAGTGGCGATGATTACGACAGATAGTTACCGTATCGGCGCTTATGAACAATTAAATACCTATGGCAAAATTATGGGTTGTCCTGTAACTGTGGCTAAGGATGCACAGCAATTGGCTGATGCCATTTATCAATACAGAACGAAACGATTAGTGCTTATTGATACTGCAGGAATGGGGCAACGAGATATTCGCCTTAATGAGCAGCTCACTACATTGATGAATTCAAGTCATGTCGCGATACGTAGTTATTTAGTGCTGCCAGCAACTGCTCAGCGTCAAGTTTTAGAAGATGCTATTACTCAATTTAGAAAAATTCCATTGACCGGTACTATTGTTACCAAAATGGATGAAGCAATTGGCGCGAGTGAGATTTTAAGTGTTGCTATAGGTAATTCATTGCCAATTGGTTATTTAACCAACGGTCAGCGCGTTCCAGAAGATATTGGGGTCGCAGACATTAAAAAATTAATAGATAGTGTGGTAGATAATATTGGTAATGATGTTGCCAATGCGTCTAACTCAGACATTGCACGATTTAACAGGTAGGCAGTAAAGTGGATCAAGCGAGTGGTTTAAGAAAAATGAATCAAAATAGAATGATTAAAGTAATTGCTGTTACAGGTGGTAAAGGGGGCGTTGGCAAAACCAATGTTTCATTGAACTTGGCCGCATCACTGGCTCAACAAGGGAAAAAGGCACTGATCCTTGATGCAGACCTTGGTTTAGCTAATGTTGATGTGATGCTTGGCTTGCGCGTTCAAAAAAATCTTTCTCATGTATTATCTGGCGAATGTGAGCTAGATGACGTAATAGTACATGGTCCGCAAGGGGTGAGTATTATCCCTGCAACGTCAGGTTCTCAGTCTATGGTTGAGTTAGACCCTGCTCAGCACGCTGGCCTTATACGTGCGTTTAGCGAAATGAGACACGACTTTGATGTCCTAATTGTTGATACAGCAGCGGGTATTTCAGATATGGTAGTGAGCTTTGCCCGTGCAGCACAAGATGTCATTGCTGTCGTGTGTGATGAACCTGCCTCAATTACTGATGCTTACGCGTTGATTAAATTACTATCTCGTGAACATGGCGTATTTAGAATTAAAGTTGTCGCGAACATGGTACGTAATATGCGAGAAGGGCAAGAGTTATTTGCCAAACTAACACGCGTTACTGATCGCTTTTTAGATGTCGCTCTTGAGCTGGTTGCAACAATTCCATTTGACGAAAATGTTAGACGCTCAGTGCGCAAGCAAAAATTAATTACTGAGCTGTTTCCGCAGTCGCCCGCGTCGCTTGGCTACAAAGCATTGGCAAATAAAGTCATGACTTGGCCAATCCCCAACCAGCCAGGTGGGCATTTGGAGTTCTTTATTGAGCAATTGGTAGATAATAGATTCCAGCAGCGAGAAAACTCGGGTGAGTAGGGCAGCCGCTTATGCCAGTGCAGCGCCAACCAATGATCAATTGGTGGTTATTCACGCTGGTTTAGTCAAAAAGATAGCACATCATTTAAAAGGTAGATTGCCTGCGAATGTGCTATTAGATGATTTAATCCAATCTGGAATGATTGGATTGCTTGAAGCGTCAAAAAATTTTGATGGTAGTAAAGGCGCAAGCTTTGAAACCTTTGCTGGTATTCGGATACGTGGCGCCATGCTTGACGAGATGCGCCGCGGTGACTGGGTTCCACGCTCTGTGCACCGCAATAGTCGTATGGTAATGAAAGCCATTGACGACTTGCAAAAAGAACTTGGGCGAGATCCCAAAGATCATGAAATAGCAGAAAATTTATCAATAAGCCTAGACGAATATGCTCAAATGCTTAATGATATATCTACGGGTAAGATAATAGGTATAGAAGACCTTGGTGTATCGGAAGATGTTATTAATACAAGTGATGAACATCAAGATGACTCTTTTAACCACACAGCATCGGATAAGTTTCAAGGTGCATTAAGTGACGCTATTAAGACGTTGCCAGAAAAAGAAGCATTAGCTCTCTCGTTGTATTATGACGAAGGGCTTAACTTAAAAGAAATAGGACTAGTTTTAGGTGTTAGTGAGTCGCGTGTAAGCCAAATCCACTCACAAGCGATGGTAAGACTTAAAAGTCGATTAAATAGTTGGACGTAATTGCAGCTTAGCAATGTAACATTTGGAGAATATTTTGGATAAAAATATGAAAATTCTTGTTGTTGATGATTTCTCAACAATGAGACGAATCATCAAGAATCTTTTAAGAGATTTAGGATTAACCAATACGCAGGAAGCTGATGATGGGCAAACTGCTTTGCCAATGCTTAAAGAAGGTGACTTTGATTTCGTAGTCACCGATTGGAACATGCCTGGTATGCAAGGTATCGATCTACTAAAGCATATTCGTGCAGACGAGAATCTTAAGCATCTACCAGTATTAATGGTAACAGCAGAAGCTAAACGTGAACAAATTATCGCTGCCGCACAGGCTGGCGTAAACGGTTACATCGTTAAGCCATTTACAGCTGGAACGCTTAAAGAAAAACTTGATAAGATTTTTCAGCGTATTGAATCTTAATTTGGCGAGCTAGGAAGAAATATGACTAATAATGAGACGGCTCACATCTCGTTAGAACAAGCTCGTGAATTGGTTAGTGCTCTTGAACAAAATGATATAGCTCAGGCTAATCAAATTGTTGAGGCGGCGAGCCAAAGAATTGAACATGAGCTGTTTGAAGGTGTTGGTAAACTTACCAGACAGTTTCATAATTCGTTCACAGAAATGAGTATGGACGAAAAATTTTCTTCAATGGTTAATTTGTCAATTCCCGATGCGAAAGAGCGTTTGGAGTATGTTGTTACCATGACAGCAGAAGCGGCCGATAAGACAATGGACGCCGTAGATGAATGTATTCCTCTGGCACAGAAGCACCAAGAAACGGTTAGAGATATTATTCCATCGTGGGAGCGGTTAAAAGATTGCAAAATAAAGGTTGGTGAGTTTAAACAACTTCGCGATAAGTTAGATGCCTATTTTGCTGAATCTGTAACAGATGCTGAAGAACTTAATGTCAAACTAAATGATATTATTCTCGCTCAAGGCTACCAGGATTTAACCGGCCAAGTTCTACAGAAAATTTCTGAAATGGTCAAAAATGTAGAAGAAGATTTAATTAACCTTCTTAGACTATTTGGTCAACACGAGAAAAAGGAATCTGTAGAAAAAGTTGATAACTGCATTGAAGCAGATGGCCCGATGGTTCCTGCAAATAAACAACATGATGTAGTGTCAGGTCAAGATGATGTTGATGATCTACTATCAAGTTTAGGTTTTTAAAAGGATTGTAAGCTATGTCGTTTGATGTTGATGAAGATATACTCCAGGATTTTTTAATTGAAGCTGGTGAAATATTAGAGCTACTCCAAGAGCAGCTGGTTGAATTAGAGAATAATCCTGATGACGCCGATTTATTAAATGCAATTTTCCGTGGGTTTCACACCATTAAAGGTGGTGCTGGGTTCATGGGATTAAAAGAGCTAGTTGATGTCTGTCACGGTGCTGAAAATATATTTGATTTATTGCGGACTAATCAACGTTCTGTGACACCAGAACTGATGGATGTCATTCTAGAAGGCTTAGATACCGTCAACGACATGTTTCAATTGGTTCAAGCGAGAGAGCCTCTCATTCCAGCAGAGCCTCGATTACTTGAAGAGCTTGCTCGCCTAAGTCAGCCAGAAGGCGCTAGTGCACCTGAGCCTGAACCAGAGCCTGAACCCGAACCGGAGCCAGAGCCCGAAGTTACAACTAGCGGTAGTGACGATGAAATTACGGATGAGGAGTTTGAAGCCTTATTAGATGACTTACATGGGGCTAATGGCAGTGTTACAGCTGAAAGCCCTACTAGTACTCCTGCTACGGCGAGTGATAGCGATGATATTACTGATGACGAATTTGAAGCGTTATTAGATGAGTTGCATGGTGCGAAAGGACAGCCTAAAGCACCGAGCGTTGCTGTCAGCGCATCAGATGAAATCACTGATGATGAGTTCGAAGCCTTTTTAGATGAATTACATGGTAAAAAAGGTGCCCCTTCGCCAGTTGAAAGTGCAGTGTCAAAAGCGAGTGAGCCGACAAAGTCTACCCCTGAATCTGACGAGATTGATGATGCTGAATTTGAAGCATTGTTAGATGAGTTACAGGCGGCAAAAAATACTAATTCAAGTAATGAGTCAGCCGCCAAGGTTGAAGCTAAAGCGACTAAAGCATCACCTGTAAAAGATAAAACAGAAGCGCCTAAACCAGCACCTAAGAAAGTGGCATCTGTGCCAGCTAAAGCAAACGACGCCAACAAATCTAGCGCAGCGTCGAAGAAGGCTGCTACACCGGCTCCTCAAGCTGAAACGACTGTTCGTGTCGATACGGCGCGTCTCGATGATATTATGAATATGGTTGGCGAGTTGGTGTTAGTTCGTAATCGATTAGTGAGTCTTGGACTGACTAGCGGTGACGAAGAAATGTCTAAGGCGGTTGCTAATTTAGATAATGTGACTGCTGATCTGCAAGGTTCAGTAATGAAAACGCGGATGCAGCCAATTAAGAAAGTGTTTGGCCGATTTCCTCGTGTTGTTCGTGACATGGCACGAAGTCTGAAAAAAGACATAACATTAACGATGGAAGGTGAAGATACCGATCTCGATAAGAACTTGGTTGAAGCATTAGCCGATCCGTTAGTGCATTTAGTGCGTAACTCAGTAGATCATGGTATTGAAATGCCAGATGCTCGAGAAGCAGCAGGCAAACCTCGCACCGGTACTGTTATTTTATCTGCATCGCAAGAAGGCGATCACATCCTGTTATCGATTAAAGATGATGGCGCTGGCATGGACGCAGATAAACTCAAAAGCATTGCAATTTCTCGTGGCGTACTCGACGAAGAAAGTGCAGCTCGAATGAGTGATGAAGATGCTTATGAATTAATTTTTGCTCCTGGCTTTTCAACTAAGACTGAAATATCAGATATTTCAGGTCGTGGTGTGGGCATGGATGTGGTTAAAACGAAGATCACACAACTAAACGGTACGGTAAAAATTTCGTCTGAAAAAGGCGTTGGTACTGTGTTGAAGATCACTGTTCCGTTAACGCTAGCGATTATGCCAACGTTAATGGTTCAACTCGGTCAGCAAATTTTCGCATTGCCACTTGCCGCTGTTAATGAAATATTTAATCTTGATTTAACAAAAACAAATATCGTCGATGGACGTAAAACAATTTCAGTGCGTAATCGCGCCATTCCTTTATTCTATTTAGATGAATGGCTCAGTAAGGATTACATTCCAGGTAAAGATCGTACTGAAGGTCATGTTGTTATCGTACAAATAGGCCCGCAAACAGTAGGCTTTGTTGTCGATGGACTAATTGGTCAAGAAGAAGTTGTTATTAAGCCATTAGGCGCATTATTACACGGTACACCAGGCATATCTGGAGCAACTATTACCAGTGATGGTAGCATTGCATTGATTGTCGATATTGGAAACTTACTTAAGCGATATGCTTAAGATAAGAAGCAAGTGCCCTTGGTAGGAGGAATTACCTTAAATGAGTATTAAGGTATTAATTGTTGATGACTCACATTTTTTTAGACGTTGTATCGGTGATATCATCACGAAGGCGCAGGGAATGGAAGTTATCGATTATGCAAAAAATGGTCAAGAAGGTGTCGAAAAAGCACTGTCATTAAAGCCAGATGTCGTCATGATGGACATTGAAATGCCCATCAAAAATGGTATAGATGCAACGCGAGAAATTATGTCGAAACAGGCAATGCCTATTTTGATGTTTTCGTCGTTGACCCATGAAGGCGCTAAAGCGACTCTTGATGCGCTCGATGCTGGCGCCGCAGATTTCTTACCTAAAAAGTTCGAAGAAATCGCAGGATCTGGAAAAGTTGCAACAGACCGCATTACCACCGCTATTAAGGCGTTAGGTGGTCGCAGTGCCGCAAGAAGAACATCTTTTTCATCGACGACAGCTCCTACGCCAACTTCAACACGTGGATTAGACCGTACTGCAACACCTACAGCAACTAGGACACAGGCTAGTCAGCATCAAGCGATTAAACGTACTGCAGTGGTTTCTGAGCGTTCTGCGCCAGCGAGAGCATCTGGAGTGACAAGCGCGAGTGGCAAAAAGTACAGCTTACTTGCTATCGCTTCATCAACGGGTGGGCCTGTCGCCCTGCAGTCTGTCTTAAGTAAGCTCCCAGCGAGTTTTCCTCACCCTATTTTGTTAGTTCAGCATATGCCTGCAGCATTTACCGGCGCTTTTGCTGAACGTTTAAACAGACTGTGTAATATTGGCGTTCAAGAAGCTAAAAATGGTGACGTTATTCGTCCTGGTCAAGCATACTTAGCGCCAGGCGGCATGCAAATGTTGTTAGAGCGAGGTAATCGATTAAAAGTTGTGCCAGGGCCAAGTGATTTGAATTATAAGCCTTGTGCCGATGTTACTTTTGCGACTGTATCGAAGTTTAATGACGGTAATACATTAACTGTTGTGTTAACTGGGATGGGGGCTGATGGCTGTGACGGCGCAAAGATGTTAAAAATGCGAGGTGCAACAGTGTGGGCACAAGATGAAGCAACATCAGTCGTCTATGGGATGCCCCAAGCAGTTAAGAAAGCAGGCGTAACGGACAAAGTTATGCCGATTGACGTCATTGGTGAATCCATCGTTAAAGAGATGGCTCATGGATAGACTGAGTTTATTTGGTCTATTATTAGCGATTGTCGCTATTATTGGTGGTCAAGTACTCGAAGGCGGTTCATTAATTGCTTTATATAACGGTCCTGCGCTACTCATTGTCGTTGTAGGTACACTCGCTGCGGTGATGATTCAAACACCGTGGCACATTTTTACTCGTAGTTTTATTTTACTCAAGTGGGTTTTGTTTCCGCCGCGTTTTGATATTCAGTCGCGTATCGACACATTAGTTAACTGGTGCAACATATCAAGAAGTGATGGGTTTCTGCCGTTAGAAGATCAACTTGAATTAGAAGAAGATCCAATTGTTCGACAATGCTTGATGATGTTGATTGATGGTTCAACACCGGAAGTGTTGCAAGAAACGATGGAAACTCAGATTTATTTTCAACGAGATGAATTTAGCCATAGTGCAAAAGTTTATGAGTCGATGGGAGGGTATAGTCCGACATTGGGTATTTTAGGCGCAGTATTAGGCCTTATCCAATCAATGCAATATCTTGACCAACCAGATGCATTAGGTGGCGGTATTGCGACTGCTTTTGTTGCAACAATCTATGGTGTGGGGTTTGCGAACCTTATTTATTTACCAATTCATTACAAATTACGTCATATTATTTTCCAAAATACCTTGTATTACGAAATGGTACTTGAGGGAACCTTGATGATTCATCGAGGTGAGAATCCTCAACATATTAATCGCCGCTTAGATGCCTACAAGGTGGCCTATGCTCAATAGTCGACGGGCACAAAATGTTGTGCAAGACGATAGCCACCTTGAGCGGTGGTTAGTGTCGTACGCCGATTATATGACGTTATTATTTGCTTTGTTCGTCGTGCTTTATGCCTTTGCTTTAATTAAAGAAGAAAAACACGCCATTTTGTCCAATAGCTTGGGCGAAATTTTTCATTTGGCGGGTAAAAAAGAGCAAGGAGGACTCGGTAATGTTGAACAAAATAGCAGTGATACACCGTTAACTTCAGGCGACAAATTATCAGAGCTTAACGACTTTAATAAGGGACTATTAGATGAAGTGGGTACAGAGCCTGTCCCCGGTGATAGCCAGCTCGTGAATCCAGACGTAAAGCAACTTGGTACGCCGTTCTCATCGATGAAAGAGAAATTAGCCCAAGATCTTCTTGAGGTTGTTGAAAAAGGTTACGCACAAATAGAACAGGATGATAACTGGTTAACGATTGAATTTCGCAGTGGATTACTTTTTGATAGCGGTAGCGCAGTGACTCGTAGTGCGACTAAAGCTGTTTTGAGGCAAGTGATAGGGACCATAGCACCAGCAAATAATTATGTGCATGTGCGTGGTTATACTGATGATCAATCGATGAGCAATGAGCAGTTTCAATCTAATTGGCAATTATCATCGGCGCGGGCGAGTGCAATCGTTCAGGAGCTACAACAACTTGGGGTTGAACCTCAGCGATTGGCTATTGAAGCGTATGGTCAATATCGCCCTAAAGTAGAAAACAGTGATGCATCAAGCCGTGCACAAAATCGACGCGTTGTTGTAGCCATTAGTAAATTTGGTTGGGTGAAACCTATGCCAGCGTCCCAAGACATCGCTGAGGCTGTTCCAATGAATGATATTGTGCCTATTGAAGATAGCAAAGAAATACAAGTGATTGAATTGCCAAATGGTGGATTACGGATTACCACCCGTAAACAGGAGTAAGGCGTGAAAGTTTGGAGTATTGCGAATCAAAAAGGTGGCGTAGGTAAAACAACGACAGCGCTTACATTAGCCGGTATATTGGCACGCCGAAAAAAGCGTGTGCTATTGGTTGATATTGATCCCCACTCATCAATGGGCTTTTCGTTAGGGGTTGATTGTGATGAATTGGAATATTCACTTTACGATTTATTTACGTGCCCCGATAAATTTATTGATCGGCTAACGCAGCGGGTGATTCAAAAAACAAATGTTGATGAAATAGATTTAGTTCCATCATCAATGGCATTGGCGACGTTAGATCGAGAGTTAGGCCATAAAGAAGGCATGGGGCTCATTCTTAAACGTATTTTAGCGGGGGTTGCAGATAATTATGACCATGTGATTGTCGATTGTTCACCTGTGTTAGGTGTTTTAATGGTAAATGCTTTAGCCTGTAGTAGTAAAGTTATTGTGCCAGTGCAAACAGAATACTTAGCATTTAAAGGGTTAGAGCGTATGGTGAAAACCTTGCTTATTATGCAACGCTCGAATAAAACACCGTATAATTATTTGATTGTTCCTACGATGTTTGACCGCCGAACAAAAGCCAGTTTACAGTCTTTAGATACGATGAAAGAGACATTCGAACATCGAGTCTGGGATAAAGTTATTCCTGTGGATACGAAATTTAGAGATGCGAGTGAGCGTCATTTACCATTGCCACAATTTGCGCCACGAAGTCGCGGTGTTGTTGCATATGGATTGTTATTAGACTCACTTTTAGAAGAAGATTAAACCGGTAATAGCGTTTTGGACGAAAAAAAATTAATGGAAAGCCGCTCCTCTCGAGCTGTCAAAGACTTTTTTGATGTGCTACTCGACGAGCCTAAAAATAACACTATTGAATCTCAACCACTGGCTAAGTTGTTAGAGAAAGTAGGGGATGTTGCACCGCAAGTCGATGTTGCTCCTGAGTTGATCGATCCCTCGTTATTAAATGAGCCAGAATCAACTATAGATAAGGTTGAAAAGCCACAAAAAGTTACACAACGCGATGTTGAACCTATTATTGAAGAAGTTGTTGAGCCAACAACTCCTGACGTTGAGGTTGCACCAGAACAAGCAGCAATCCCTGCGACAGGTCCGTTACAGGTTAATACATC
Organism: Gammaproteobacteria bacterium MedPE; assembly: GCA_001874365.1. Lineage (GTDB taxonomy): Bacteria > Pseudomonadota > Gammaproteobacteria > Enterobacterales > Psychrobiaceae > Psychrobium. Next base: position 35,664 of record MPDF01000015.1, read on the forward strand.
AATGAGTGATCTGGAAGAAGGTTTTCCGGCACTATTTTTTGAAGTGATGGGGCAAACTTTTTCAGTGCCTTTGGTAAAGCTTAAAGGTATTTATCGAAGAAAATCGCTGACCAAGTTAATTGGCAAGCCTAATTGGTTTAGTGGTGTACAAATAGAACGTGACGAACAGCTTAATGTCATCGATACGGCACGTTATCTAATGCCTGAAAAATATGGGGCGTCACTAGAATATTCGCCAAATTATCAGTATATTATTGTTATAGGTGATAGTAATTGGGGCTTAGAGTGTAATAGACTTATTGATAGCACCACATTATCGCACGATGAAATAAAATGGCGAACCGATGTGACTCGAAGTCCATGGCTCGCAGGAACAGTTAAACACCGGATGTGTGGCTTGTTAGCCGTCGATGCCTTAATCGAATTATTTGAAAGCAATGAGACGAAGTAACGGCTCGCTGTAATAGAGGAAATTAAAATGAATGCAGAAACAGAAATGTCAGTCAATTCAGTCGATAATGACGAAATGCTGCAATGGGTTACATTCAAGTTAGAGAATGAAACATACGGCGTCAACGTAATGCAAGTACAAGAAGTATTACGTTACAGTGATATTGCACCTGTTCCTGGCGCACCTTCATACGTATTAGGTATTATTAACCTTCGTGGTAGTGTGGTTACTGTTATTGATACGCGCTCACGTTTTGGCTTACCGCCATCAGATATTACTGACAACACACGCGTTGTTATTATTGAGTCTGACAAACAGGTGATTGGTATTTTAGTTGATAGCGTTGCTGAAGTTGTTTATATGAAGGCTTCTGAAATTGAGCTTGCACCAAATGTTGGTACTGATGAAAGTGCTAAATTCATCAAAGGCGTGTGCAATCGCGAAAGTGAACTACTGATTTTAGTTGACTTAGATAAACTACTTAGTGATGAAGAATGGGATGACATAGCGTCATTCTAAGTTTATCGATTTATTGACAGCAGGTTTATACATGAACGAGTTATTTTTATGGATTGTGCCTGCTGTGCTAATGTTAGCAATTGTTGGCTTGTGGCTAGCAATACAAAAACGCCAGCGCCAGATCAGCGCGCTAAAGTTGTTGTTTCATGAACAACAGCGTCAAATTACTTCAGTTAAAGCTGAAATTCATGAATTACGGACTGGCACACTCGGGGTCGGTAGTCGAGTTCAAGATGTCGAAGGTAAACTCGCTCAAGCAATGGAGCGTCAAGAACAACTGTCTCAAGTCAATATCGATCCTCAGTCTAAGCTTTATGGGCACGCGATGAAAATGGTTGAATTAGGGGCTAACGTTGACGACATTATGCGTGAATGTGAGTTGCCTCGTGGCGAAGCTGAGCTTTTGGTATCTTTACACGGTAAATAAAATATATTCTGCCAACTGTTAACGCTGTCTCATTACGCCTTAACTAACGGCATTAAATGGTGTTTATTGACCCGATTTCTATGATTTCCTCCGAGTTTTAGCGATTAAAATCATGACAAACTTGCTAATTGGTCATGGCGATAATAGACTAGCGCCGCATTAAGTTTTTAACGAAAAATACCCATGAAAGTATCCCAGTTTTCTTTTGATTTACCTCCTCATTTGATTGCCCGATATCCACAGCAAGAACGCACTGCGAGTCGCCTTCTAAGCCTTGATGGATTAGACGGCGCCATTACAGACGGTCAGTTTGTTGATGTACTTGATAAAGTCAATGAAGGAGATCTTATGATCTTTAATGACACGCGCGTTATTCCGGCACGTGTTTTTGGCCAAAAAGAAAGCGGTGGAAAACTGGAGGTGTTAGTTGAACGTATGCTCGATGAACATTCCGTGTTAGCTCATGTTCGCTGTTCTAAGTCACCTAAACCAGGTTCTACCATTATTTTGGATGGTGATATTAAGGTAACCATGGTCGCTCGTCATGACGCATTATTTGAATTGCGTTTTGAAGACACCCGTAACGTACTCGATATTCTAGAAAATGTTGGGCATATGCCGCTGCCACCATATATTGACCGCCCTGATGAGGATAGTGATAAAGAACGCTATCAAACAGTTTATAATAAAAACCCTGGCGCTGTTGCCGCGCCAACGGCAGGTTTACACTTTGACGATAATCTTTTAGAGCAGCTGCAAGCGAAGGGTGTAAATATTGGCTTTGTAACCCTTCATGTTGGCGCTGGTACCTTCCAACCTGTGAAGGTAGAGAGGGTTGATGAACATGTGATGCACAAGGAGTATATCGAAGTATCGCCAGAGGTTAGTGAACTAATTAAGGCGACTAAAGCGGCTGGTAAACGCGTTATTACTGTTGGCACTACATCGATGCGTTCACTTGAAAGTGCTGCTAATAAAGCGCTTGAATCTGGTGAAACCATGGCACCATTTTACGGCGATAGTGACATCTTTATTTACCCAGGGTATGAATTTAAAGTCGTTGACGCCATGGTGACGAACTTTCACTTACCTGAATCCACTTTAATCATGCTGATTAGTGCGTTTGCAGGATTTGAGCATGTGATGAATGCCTACCAACACGCGATAGAAAACGAGTATCGATTCTTTAGTTACGGTGATGCGATGTTTATTGAAAAGTCGCCGTAGTAATTACTAACTTTATTTAGAAATTTAAAAACAGTAGCGGCTTTTGCTTGAAATTTGCGGCTACCGTCCACACATATTTATTAACAAGATTGAGTCAGACTGTTTATCTGGCAGGAATTATCATGAAATTTGAATTAAAGAACACTGATGGCCGTGCACGCCGCGGTCAGTTACAGTTTGATAAAGGCACGGTTGAAACACCTGCATTTATGCCAGTAGGCACTTACGGCACCGTGAAAGGAATGACCCCTGAGGAAGTTGGCGCGAGTGGCGCTGAGATTTTATTGGGTAACACATTCCACCTATGGCTTCGTCCTGGTATGGAAGTGATGCGCGAACATGGTGGTTTACACCAGTTTATGAACTGGAATGGTCCAATCTTAACAGATTCGGGCGGTTTTCAGGTGTTTAGTTTAGGTAAGATGCGAAAAATAACCGAAGCTGGCGTAACCTTTAACTCTCCTGTTAATGGCGACAAAATTTTCATGGATGCTGAAGTTTCTATGGAAATTCAGTACGACCTGAATTCAGATGTTGTGATGATTTTTGATGAATGTACACCTTACCCAGCGAGCTGGGAAGAAGCAAAGCAATCAATGGAAATGTCACTGCGTTGGGCTAAACGCTCTCGTGATAAATTCGACGAGCTGAAAAATCCTAATGCGTTGTTTGGTATTGTCCAAGGCGGTGTTTATGAAGACTTACGTGATGTTTCATTGGAAGGTCTCACTAACATTGGTTTTGACGGTTACGCTGTAGGCGGGTTAGCCGTTGGCGAACCTAAAGAAGATATGCATCGTATTCTTCGCCATGTTTTACCAAAGTTACCAACAGATAAGCCACGATATTTAATGGGTGTTGGTAAACCTGAAGATTTAGTGGAAGGTGTTCGTCGTGGTGTTGACATGTTTGACTGCGTAATGCCAACACGTAACGCCCGTAACGGACATTTGTTTACGACCTATGAAGTGGTTAAAATTCGTAACGCAAAGCATAAAATGGATACATCACCGCTTGACAGTGAGTGTGATTGTTATACCTGTAAAAATTATACACGTGGTTACCTACATCACTTAGACAAGTGTAATGAGATTTTAGGTGCACGTTTGAATACGATTCACAACTTACGTTTTTACCAACGTGTTATGCAAGAGTTGCGTGATGCCATTGATGAAAATCGTTTAGAAGAATATGTTATCGAGTTTTACACTCGTCAAGGTAAAGAGGTTCCGGCATTAGATTTCTAATGTCTTAATTTATCGACAAAATCCTATGGTATTTATGGTAGGGTAAGGTCAAATTTTTAATCGTTTAATTATAAAAACAAAGGGGAAGTAATGTTTATTTCTAATGCACACGCAGCGGCTAGCGTAGCACCAGGTGGCGAATACGGCAGTTTAATTATGTTAGCTGTATTTGGTTTGGTGTTCTATTTTATTATCTACCGTCCACAAGCTAAGCGTGTTAAAGAGCATAAAAGCTTAATGTCTTCAATGAACAAAGGTGATGAAGTTCTTACTAACGGTGGCATCATTGGTAAGATCGCAAAAATTAGCGAAGACAATGATTACATTCAGATTGAAATCAGCACAGATCTGCACATTACTGTGAAAAAGGATTACGTGTCTGCTGTGTTACCTAAAGGCACAATGAAGTCGCTATAGATTAAGGAAATCCCATGTTAAATAGGTATCCACTATGGAAAACACTATTGATTACGTTAACCGTAATCATTGGTTTTCTATATGCGGCGCCTAACTTGTATGCGCCTGATCCTGCTTTGCAGATATCAGGCATCAAGGGTCGCGATGTTCAGCTTAAGACCTTTGAGCGTATTAAAAGCAAGTTAGATTCGCAATTGGAAATAAAGTCTGCATCACTTGATGGCGGTCAGGCGTTAATTCGATTAAACGATTTAGATTCACAAACAAAAGCGCGTGAGATTGCCACAGAGTTATTAGGTGATCAATACACAGTTGCCTTGAATATGGCGCAAACAACACCTGCCTGGTTATCTGCGTTTGGTGCATCACCGTTAAATCTAGGTCTTGATTTACGTGGTGGTATCTACTTCTTAATGGAAGTAGATATGCGCGATCTAATGAAGACAACCCATGAACAAATGGTGCTAGATTTTAAAACGGATTTACGCAAAGAACGTATTCGTTATCGTAGTATTCGCATGGCTAATGATGGCGTTGATCTTAAGTTTCGTAATGAAGAATCTCTTGAAAAAGCAATTACTTTATTAGAAACAAATTATCGTACAACGAGCTTTAAGCAACTTAAGTCAGATCCACTAGCGCTTCGTGCGAGCATGAGTCCTGAATTATTGCGCCAAACTAAACTCGAAGCTGTTGAACAAAATATCACTATCATTCGTTCTCGTGTGAATGAGTTAGGTGTTGCTGAACCTGATGT
>MPDF01000150.1 GCA_001874365.1 Gammaproteobacteria bacterium MedPE
TCCAACTGCCGCTAGCAAACAGTTCTATTCGAGAATCAGATACCATGATCCGATCGGCTAGTGGTGATGTAGTTGTGATTGGTGGCTTAATGAGTTCACGTACTACAGATAATACGTCAAAGGTTCCTGTGCTCGGCTCTATTCCTTTTTTGGGGGAATTATTTACAAATCGTCAAGAAGAAGTGAAAAAAACCGAACTCATCATATTAATTAAGCCTGTTGTCGTTGGCAAAGGAACGTGGCAAAACCAATTACAAAAGTCTAAATCCTTACTCGATAAGTGGTATCAAGAATAGGGCTCGGTAATGTATTTATATCACTTTGGGATGCGAGAATTGCCTTTTACGCTAACCCCCAATACAGACTTTTTTTTAAACCTTAAGCCTCATATTGAGGCAATGCAAGTGCTGCTCAATGCGTTGAAACAAGGTGAGGGGTTTATTAAAGTAACAGGCGAAGTAGGAACCGGAAAAACGCTTATTTGTCGCAAATTACTTAATGATATCCCTAAAGGGTTTGCGGTTGCTTATATCCCTAATCCGTATTTAACGCCAAGCGAATTACGTTGGGCAGTAGCAACAGAGTTAGGTTTACATCTTGATAGTAAAATTGATCAACAAACGCTGACACAGCGTCTACAACAACACTTGCTTGAGTTGTCAGCTCAAGGTAAAGGCGTTGTTGTGATATTAGACGAAGCGCAAGCATTGCCAGATGAAAGCTTAGAAGCACTTCGTTTATTCACTAATCTTGAAACTGAGCGTCGTAAGTTATTACAGGTAATTCTTTTTGCGCAACCAGAATTAGATGAACGTCTCGCTACTAAGCAGTTTAGACAGTTGAGGCAGCGCATATCTTTTTCGTATCAGTTACGAAGCATGACACCGGCTGAAGTCGCTCATTATATTACCCATCGTACACAAGTCGCAGGTTATCAAGGTGATGATTTATTTAGTTTTAATTGTGCTAAAAAGATCGCTAAAGCAAGTCGAGGTATACCAAGACTGGTCAATATTTTATGCCACAAATCTCTACTCCTGTGTTTTGGTAACAAAGATAGATTAATTACTAATCAACATATTAAGTTAGCAATACAAGATACTGTTGATGCAACTCATCGTTTAAATCCAACGTTACTAATTGCCGGTTTTGCAATAGCGGCTGCCGTTGCTATGGGACTGGTCTTTGGTTTTGGCTGGCGCTTATGAGTGTGATTAATCGCGTATTAAACGATATTGAACAGCGAAATGAACGTGAAAAGGCCGCTCAGGGTTATGAACCTGTTCAGATAAAAGAACCAGCTTCGACAGGTAAATGGGTAATCGCCCTAATAGTTTGTGTGATTTGCCTTGGTATCGCAGGCTATTGGTTATTACAGCAATCAGTTAATGATGGTCAATCGATAACGTCAGAATCGATAATAGAGCAAGAGCAAGAGCAAGAGCAGGTTGCTGGTACTGAGCATCAGCAGACTGTGGCACCGCAAGTGGTGTCAGAATCAAAGGCGCAAGTCACAGAAGGCATTATTGACGATGAGCCACAACATCGGAAACACGGAATTAGCAAAGTCGCTGGAGTTCGAGAGTCAATAGATGAAAGGACTGTAGAAGAAGAGACCGTAGCTGAAGCAATAGATGTTGAACTTGCAACTGAGGCGGCTGTAAGCGAAACCGAAAAAACTAGTGAGTTAATGCCAGAGAAACTTGACGCTGAAGCACCGGTTAACGCTGTGAATCAGGTAAAAAATAAAAGAATTCAGGAGCCTGTGAGACAGGAAAAGTTAAGTATTACACCTGTTAAGATGTCGCCAGCTGAATTAGCACAGTTGAAATTAACGCAAGGTTTAAAATCTCAAAAAGTTGGAAATATCGAGACGGCGCAGCGTCATTGGCGAGATGCGCTAACATTAACGCCTAATCTACATGATGCGAGAGTACAATTAGCTGCTAGTTATTATGGTGAAAATAACATCCCCAAAGCAATCAAATTACTAAGCGATGGTAATAAGAAATATACAGAATTTGATGGTTATCGATTGTTAGCGGCGCAAATTTATTATCAGTCTAATAAATTAGATAAAGCATTATCGATATTAAATAACCCATACTTAGATGAAAACGCTAGTGACGAGAATTTAACGTTAGCAGCTTCCATTGCTCAGCAACTTAAGCGCTGGCCAGCAGCGATGGAAAACTATCAGCAACTAGTTTCACGTCAACAGAATAATCCACAATGGTTGTTAGGGCTTGCCATTGCGCAAGATGCTCAACAAATGGCGTCAAAAGCGCTAAAGAATTATCAAAAACTGTTGATAGTGACAAATGATCAGGGCGTTTATAACTATGCCCAGCAGCGTATCAATACGTTGCAGAGCGAATTGGTACAGCGAGGACATAATGGCTAAAGCAAAATTACGTATGCGGCTCGGCGATCTTTTAGTGCATGAGAATATCATTGCCGAAGAACAGCTCATGGACGCGCTAAAATCGCAAAAGACGACAGGAAAGAAGCTGGGTGCCGCGCTAATCGATCTTGGCTATTTAACTGAAGTTCAACTATTAACATTCTTGGCACAGCAGTTAAATGTTGAGTTTATTGATATTGCACAACGTAAACTAGACCCTCAAGTCGCTCAACAATTACCAGAAGCACATGCTCGTCGTCATCGTGCATTAGTTATTGATGATGATGGATTGGTCGTGACGCTAGCGATGAACGATCCTGCTGATCTTCGTGCGGTGGATGCCATAGAACTGTTGTTATCGCCTAAACAGATCCGTTTGGCAGCCATTACTGAGACGCAACTAATTGAAGCATTTGACCAGCTTTATCGTCGTACTCAAGATATTGCTGCATTCGCTGAGCAATTAAGTGAGGAGCACGGTGAAGAGCAAGAATTCGAGTTAGTTGGCCTTGCTGAAACCGATGAAGATGCCACTGTTGTAAAATTATTACAGTCAATATTTGAAGATGCGGTACAAATTAAAGCGTCTGATATACACATCGAGCCAGAAGAGCGATTAGTGCGTATTCGTCAGCGTGTTGATGGCGTGTTGCAAGAAAATATCATTAATGAAGCGAATATCGCATCAGCCCTAGTATTACGCCTGAAATTGATGGCCAGTTTAGACATTTCAGAAAAACGTTTACCGCAAGATGGTCGTTTTAATATTAAGATTAAAGGCCACAGTATCGACGTACGTTTATCGACAATGCCAGTTCAGTATGGCGAATCTGTTGTTATGCGTCTTCTTGATCAATCATCCGGTGTTTTAACCATGGCACAAACTGGTATGCCTGTAGATATTCAAACGCGATTACGCTATCAGATCAGCAGACCGCATGGAATGATCTTAGTCACTGGACCAACGGGTAGTGGTAAGACGACAACGCTATACGGTGTGCTTAATGAATTAAATGAACCAGGCAAGAAAATTATTACCGTAGAGGATCCTGTCGAATATCGTTTACCGCGAATTAATCAGGTGCAAGTGAGTTCAAAAATTGGCTTAAGCTTTTCTAATGTTTTACGTACAACACTTCGTCAAGATCCAGATATCATGATGATTGGTGAGATGCGTGATCATGAAACCGTAGAAATTGGTTTACGAGGTGCGTTAACAGGTCACTTGGTTTTATCTACCCTTCATACCAATGATGCTATTTCAAGTGCTTTACGATTAACGGATATGGGGGCACCGGGGTATTTAGTTGCAAGTTCACTTCGAGCTGTTATTGCACAGCGCCTCGTGCGTAAAAATTGTGAGCATTGCAAATCACAGCATATTTTAGATCAAAGTGAATTGAGTTGGCTGACTCACATTGCTGGCAAGAATCTTAGTGAACATACTTTTTATAAAGGTATTGGTTGTCAACGATGCCAGCAAACTGGCATGACTGGTCGTGTCGGTGTCTTTGAATTACTCGAAATTGATGATGATATGGCGCAAGCTATGCGTAAAGATGCGCCTGATGACTTTATTCAAGCCGCAAAAAATAGTGATGGTTTTGAACCATTAGCAAAAGCTGCACTACAATTTGCATTGGATGGTGTTATACCTGTCAGTGAAGTCTTACGATTGGCTGAACAATCCAATCAACAATATAGCCAACAAGCTGCTGGAGTTTAGAAAACCATGCCAATGTTTCGTTATAAATCACGTGATCACCAAGGTAAGCTTATCGAGGGGAAGATGGAAGGGAATCAACCTAACCACGTTGCCGATATATTGATGAGTCGCGGATTGATCCCTGTTGATATTAGCGAAGTCAAAGATACTGGCGACGGGTTTACTTTTGCTCGGCTATTTGAAAAGCCAGTAACACTCGATGAATTAGTCATATTTTCTCGTCAAATGTTTAGTTTAATGCAGGCTGGTATTCCTGTTATGCGTGCTATCGCAGGATTACGTGATAGCGCTAACAATCCAGTAATGAAGAAAGCCTTAGCGAAGGTACTTAGTGATCTAGAATCTGGTCGTACGCTATCTACATCGTTGGCAAAACAACCTCGTGTGTTTTCTCAAATTGTGATTAGTTTAGTGCATGTTGGAGAAAATACTGGCCAGCTTGATGAAGCGTTTTTACAACTTGCGACTTATTTAGAAAGGGAACAAGAAACACGTAAACAAATCAAAGCGGCAATGCGTTATCCAATGTTTGTAATCATGGCATTGATAGCCGCGATGGTTATTTTAAATATCTGGGTTATTCCTGTGTTTGCTGACATGTTTACTAAGTTTGGGGTAGAGCTGCCTTGGACGACAAGAACATTGTTAGCCACGTCATCTTTCTTTGTAAATTATTGGCCAATAATGCTCGTTGTGTCTATTGGTTTGGTTTTTTGGGTCAAACGTTGGATGGCAAGTGACAAAGGCAGGTTGATTTGGGATAACAAGAAGCTCGGAATGCCGGTTGTTGGAAGTGTTATCGAACGAGCTTTGTTAGCGCGATTCGGCCGGAGCTTTTCTATGATGATCGCCGCAGGTGTCCCCTTACTCCAGGGATTGAAGCTGGTGGCGGATGCCGTTGATAATGCTTATATGGGCAGTAAAATCATTACGATGAGTGTTGGTATTCGCAGTGGTGAAAGTTTATTACGCGTATCAACCAACTCAGGATTATTTAATCCATTAGTGTTGCAGATGATTGCGGTCGGTGAAGAAACTGGTCGGCTTGAACAGTTGCTTACTAGCATGGCTGAATACTATGAGCGAGAAGTCGACTTTGATTTAAAAAGTTTAACCGCTAAAATTGAACCAATTTTGATTTCGATAGTAGCAGGCATGGTCTTAATCTTAGCGTTAGGTATCTTTACTCCGATGTGGGATATGATGTCAGCGATGAAGAAATAGCAATATGAAGTTGGTAAAAGTACAAGATATTCGTCTGTTCGAGTTTTTAATAGCTATAGTTGTAGTTTTACTACTCATTCTTTTTATAACGAGAATGAATCTATCTCAGAAAGGTGTTATTGATGAAGTTAATTTTGAAATGGCAAGTCAGAATTTTAATCAAAATGCTTCGCTTATAAGAGCACAATGGTTAATAGAAGGACGTCCAAAAGAGCTGACATTTAGTTTTTTTGTAGATAGAAATACCATTGGTAATACTCGATTATTTAAATTGTCGGATTTGGGATGGCCAAGTATTGACCATAACAATCAAAAAATGTGTCTCGCTTTGTGGCTGGATATAAATAATTTAGATAAAAATGAAAATGTTAGTCATTATGTTTCGGTGAAAAAAGTAACGAAAAATAATGACATTAACTGCAAATTTTGTGATGCTGGTGATAATAATTCCTGCATCGAATATTCTGAGCGTTATGGTGTAAAAACACCTACAGTGCTGAGCGAGAATTGATTTTTAGTTTGAGGTACAAATGAATAAGCAACGTGGATTTTCTTTAATAGAATTGATTATTGTCGTAGTCATTCTAAGTTTATTGGCGGTTACCGCACTGCCTCGTTTTGTCAATATCAGTGAACAAGCTGAAGATGCATCGGTAGAAGGGGTTGCTGGTGGCTATGCTGCCGCTGTTGGTTTGGTCCGAGCACAGTGGGAAATTGAAGGTCGACCGTCAGGAGATCAAGCGTTGATTACCATGGATTTGACACAAATTCGCGTTAATGAATTCGGTTTTCCAACAGCAGGCACTGGCGGTGCGAACGCAGGTACAAATTTGTCACCATCACAAATGACAGCAAGTGCGTGTAAATCAATTTTCGACGGAATTATGCAAAGTCCAGTGCGAAGTGTTACATCAGGTAATAGTGCAAGTAATGTCCGTTATTACATTAGTGTTCGCAGTGGCGCTGGCCAGACTGATAATAATGTGACCTATGATTTATGTGTTTATCACTTGGTTGCGACTCTAAGACTAGATGCTAATACCGGGATTCCACAAGGTACTGTAGATTTAAGCTCAGGAAATAGCTTCACCTATAATGCAGCAACTGGACAGGTTCAGGTTTATAGTAATAATTTTTAACGAAAACTTTATTTTATAACCATTAATATTTGATCAGATTAGGCTTGCTAAAGCAGTAATGATTCGAATAAACTACTACCAATTAGTCAGTTTTTTGACTATGACCAATAATCATCAACATAAGGCGATTTGAAATATGAAACAACAACTACGCAGTAATTTTAAACAGGCAAAGGGCTTTACCTTAATTGAACTGATTATTGTAATTATCATTCTTGGTATTTTAGCGGTAACCGCAGCGCCCAAGTTTATTGATGTACAGAAAGATGCTCGCATATCTGTATTGCAAGGCGCTAAAGCTAGTTTGCAAAGCGCATCAACGATGGTACATGCTAAAGCATTAATTGCTGGTCAAACTGGTGATACAGGAAGTGTTAGTGTTGGCAC
>MPDF01000151.1 GCA_001874365.1 Gammaproteobacteria bacterium MedPE
GCGATAAATGTTCGCGCTATTTTCAGGTGAAAAAATTACGATAAATGAAATTATAAATATTTACAAGTACTTAGATTAACCTGAACCCAAACAAAAAAGCGCTTATCATCGATAAGCGCTTTTCAATTGCCATATTAATCACATGTGTAATTAAGCAGTTTCTTTATTACTCACTCGCATGAATACTGAATAAAGCACAGGAATTAAAATCAAGGTTAGCAAGGTAGCGAACGTTAATCCGAATACCAATACCACTGCCATTGACTGGAAAAACGCGTCAAAGAATAGTGGAATCACACCAAGTACCGTTGTTAATGTACCCATCATTACTGGACGAACACGGCTGGTTGCTGAATCGATGATGGCATCGAAACGCGCTTTACCTTGGTCGATTTCAAAGTCCATTTGATCTACTAATACAATAGCGTTTTTAATGAGTAATCCAGACAGTGATAACACACCTAGAATACCCATGAATTCAAGTGGAATACCTGTGGTGACTAATCCAAATACCACGCCGATAAATGATAGTGGAACCACTAACCAAATAACGACAGGTTGGCGGATTTTACCAAACAAGATGACAACCACTAACACCATAGCTAACAAGCCAAGTGGAATAGTCGACATTAAATCGTTTGACGACTCAGACGAGTTACCTGCTTCACCATCCCATTTCAAGGTGTAACCATCAGGTAGTTCAATGGCTTCAATCTTAGCTTGGATACGTGCTTGTAATACTGATGCAGGCACGCCAGCAACAGGATCACATTGCGCAGTAATGGTAAACACGCGGTCTTCACGTCTAATGATGCTATCGCGCCAAATCGTTCTAAAACCATTAGTCACTTGAGCAATAGGCACTGAACGCCCTGTTGCTGAACTCAGTACCTGAATGTTGTAGATATCGTCAATAGTCGCATTTTGTGAGTCAGGAACGCGTGAAACAATAGGAATTAAATCTTCATTTTCACGGTATAAACCAACTGTTTTTCCTGAATAGTAATCTGCTAATGCATTGGCTAAATCTTGACGAGAAATACCAGCACGACGACCTTTTGATTCAGAATAAATCGGCTCAATGACACTCACTGGCTGACGCCAATCATCTTTTACAGACAAGCTTTGGCTATCGCTTGCCATAATGTCTTTCGCTTGAGTCGCTAACTGACGCAGTATTTTAGGATCATTACCTTTAAAGACAGCTTCAATTTTAGAACCACCACCAGGCCCCAATACAAAACGCCATGCTTTGGCTTGTGCCGTTGGGAAACGTTCAGCGACATACGCTTGCACTTTAGGCAGCATGCCATCGATTTCATGGTAGTCATCAACACGCACTAGCAATTGACCGTATGAACCATTATTTGGTTCACTGCTGTAAGTCAACATGAAACGTAAACCACCGCCGCCAACAAGGCTTTGCACGGCGTTAACACCATCCATTTCACTGACAAACTGTTCAAGCACTTTCATGTCTTGAGCAGTTTTTTCGATCTTAGTACCTTCAGGTAACCAGTAATCGACAACCATCTGCGGGCTCGTCGACTGCGGGAAGAATCCTTGCGTCATGTATTTAGCGCCCCAAACTGATGCACCAAATAGTCCAATTGCCACAAAAATAACTGGCCAGCGATAGTTAAGCACAACTTTCATGAAGGCTTTATACTTCAAGGTTAGCGCACTCGGCTCATCAACCTGCCCTTCAGCTTCGTTTTGTGGCAATAACCAATAACAAGCCAATGGCGTTAAGGTAATTGCAAATATCCAACTAAATAGTAACGAGATCATTACTACCCAGAATAAATCACCTGTGTATTCAGCCGTTTCACCCGGAGCCAAACCAATGGGCGCAAAGGCAATGATACCAACTAGCGTACCGCCTAGTAGCGGCCATTTAGTTTGACTAACAATATCTTTGGCAATTTGAAGCTTTTTAGCGCCGTTTTTAAGGCCGACTAAAATACCTTCAGTAACCACTATCGCATTATCTACCATCATCCCAAGCGCAATAATAAGTGCGCCTAACGAGATACGATGCATTGGAATATTAATCATGTTCATGGTGGCGAGTGTCGCACCAATGGTTAACAGCAAAATAAAGCCGATAACGATAGCGCTGCGAATGCCCATGAATAAGAAAATAGTCACGATAACAATGGCCAATGCTGCCAATACGTTCATCACAAAATTATCAACAGACGCTTCTACGATACTACCTTGATGATAATACTCGTGAACTTCCATGCCGATAGGACGGCGACTCAACGACTCTTGCAACTTAGCATTAACCGCATCGCCCATCACAACAACATTACCACCAGCAACATTACTAACACCAATAGCGATGGCATCTTGCTTGTTGTAGCGAATTAACTTGCTAGCCGGTGTTTGATAACCACGATACACGTGAGCAATGTCTTTTAAGTAGGTAATTTTTCCATCGCTGCTCGTTGATACCAACAAGTTCTTAATCGACTCTATAGAGTCAATGCCGCCCGATGGATCAATGATCAGCCGCTGATCGCCAATAACAACATTACCTGAAGCAACGACGTCATTTTGCGCGCCTAAAATCTCATACAACTTGGAAACTGACACACCTAAAACAGCAGCGGTATCTCGGGAAATTTCAACAAAAATGGCTTCTTGTTGCTCGCCAGTCAGTGCGACTTTGGCAACGCCCTTTATCTGCAATAGCTCTTTTTGCAGCGATTTTGCATATTGGCGTAATTCAGCAGGAGTATAATCTGGTCCAGTAATAAAGTAATACAAACCATAAACATCACCAAAGTCATCATTAACAATGGGGGTTGACGCTTGGCTTGGTAATGAACGCTGTGCATCCTTTACTTTGTTACGGATCTTCGTCCAAATAACCTGCAAGTCATCTTTGCTTTTCGAAAACTCGTATTTCACATCGACATTGATTTCAGACACACCTGCCGACGATTTAGAACGCACTTCTTTCACTTCTTGAAGTTGTTGAAGTGCGGTTTCTAATGGCTCTGTAACTTCTCGCGCAACTTGCTCAGGACTGCCACCGGGATACTGCGTAAAGATGACTGCCGTTCGAATAGTAAATTCAGGATCTTCAAAACGTGCCATATTCTGATAAGCCTGCCAGCCACCAGCTAGCGACAATAGAATGATGATGACGCTTAAGATCTGATTTTTAATGGAAAACTCTGCAATATTCATAGCACGCTCTCACAATTGATTAGATAAAATTGAGTTAATGGCATTAGTCTTTCACCCACGCGCGAACTTTAGCCCCTTGTATTAACGACCCAATACCAGCGGCGACAATAGTCTCCCCTTGAGTTAACCCACTTATTACCTCTAAGTTTTCTCCAACGCCTGGCTTAATAACAACATTTCGTTTGCTAATTTCCATTGTTTTCTCGTCAACGACCCAAACAAAGGTCGCTTCACCGTTTGAACCAATAGCAGTCAACGGCACAGCAATATTCGATGTTTTCTTCGCTTGCGTAGGTGGTTCAAGCCATAATGTGGCGCTCATACCTGGCAGAATATTTAAATCATTAATGGCATCAAATCCAAATACCACTTCATAGGTTTGTGAATTTAAATCAGCTTCTAGGTTAAGCTCTTTGAACGTTGCATCAATTTTAAGATTAGGCGCAGCATCAAGAACAATGTAAGCCTGTGGCGCTTGAGACTCTTCTTTTGGTGCACGTAAAATGATGTTCGACGGAATATTAATTTTTGCTTCTAATTTCGCTAGCGACAATAAAGTCACGACAGTTTGCCCGGCTTGAATTGTCTCTTGTGGCTCAATTAATACATTCGCCACATTACCAGTAAACGGTGCGCGAAGCGTTGTGTCATCAAGTGCTTTTTGCGCACTTACCAATTGAGATTGTGTCACTTCAAAATCCGTTTTCTTACGAGCTAGCTCACTTTTAGAAATAACTTTGGTGTCCATCAACTGCTTTGCACGTTCGTATTCTGCTTGAGAATTTTCAAACTGCGCTTTAGCGACATTGAGTTTTGACTGATAATCACGTTTATCTAATTGCGCTAACACGTCACCTTGTTTTACTTCATCGGAATCACGCACGGCTAATGTGTCGACTTTACCACTGACTTGAAAGGCCAATTGCGATGACTGACTTACTTCAATAACGGCTGGATAATTTAAAAAGTGGCTAGTTTGCGCTTGGCCAATTTTTATCAATTTTGCAGGTCGAATAAGATCTTGTGCATCTTTAGATGATTCATTCGCCTTATCTTGGCAACCGCCAATCAACGACGTCAAGATGATCATCGAAGTAATCATCGTAATTTTGGTCAGTTTCATAGTCCCTCCAATGGGAATTTAACTACGTGTATTTAGGTAAATGGACAATGGCATAACCCATTGCTGTATAAATGGCTTTCTCTGTTTCTTCATCTGGTGATGGAAACCGTCGCATTAACCCTGAAATTCCAGTGTCATTATCAAAGAATGCTTCCATCGTTTTAATCGCTTGTCGAAATTCTTGATTACTCTTAATCGCATGCACCCAAGAACGATAAAAATCATCAGCACTATCAAAACAAAGATTCTCATCAAGAATGCTTACAAGACGCGGCTGTAACACCATTAACAAATCATTCTTTCTTGAAAAATGCCCGTTAATTGTTGAGCGTCCAATCTCCGCTTGCTTTGCTAAGTTGCTAAAGGTTAATGACTCAATGCCACTAGACAAAATAATCTCAAGCGCACAATCAATAATCCGTTGCCGAGTTATTTGAGCTTGTTGTTGACTAACTTTGGGCATAAAAAATCCTGATAAAAAACAAAATAAAGGATAGCATCCCTTATTTATTATAATCTAGTTAATTATTGTTAAGAAACATTAAAATTTGAACAAAATCAACTAAAATAAATAATTTGAATAATTAGGGAACTACTTGAAAATGGTTTAAATGACAGTGATATAGTCACTAAATCTATTCATCGCTATGAAATCTAGCTTAGATGGTTATCGTTCAGCGCCATCTCAATTTAAACGATAGCACAAGACGCAAAAATAACGTGATTAATTGCATAACGTCCTTCAACATTGTTCTCGAATAAATCGTCTGACTTTAGTTCGCATATTCTTCATTGGTGATGACGTATTAAATTGAATCATTCTTCCTAAGGTGTACGTTTCGTACCAATCGGCGCCATACAACTCATCATTACTTAAACTGTTAATGAGTTCGTTCAATTGATTTACCGTTGCATCCAGTTCATTCAACAGCGCAACATAGGACCAATCACGATAATGATGCTGAAAATGCTGAGCTAACAACCCCAATTGATTCCATTTAAATCCTGTCTCTGGAAAATCAACATCTTGATTTTGCGATGTTAACCGATGCCATTTAAGCACAAGTTGTCCCCAACCAATGAGGTAAGCGACTGTATCGCTAACACTGATTACCGTGCCTTTGACATTACCTTCAATGGCGCACAATCGAGCTAACTCAACTGGCACAGTGCGATAGTCTACCATCAGCTTAGGAAATATTGTGTTTATTGCATCGAGTAATTGATGTTTATCTTTAGGGACTGAAGACATCGCAAATTCCTTTTGGAGAGTTTTCTCAGCGTTTCTCAACTCGCTTGATTACTGTTCTGCTAATTCCATGACAACCTTAAATTTTCCTTTATTTAGCGCCGTAATAAAACTATTAAACGATACTAACTGGCAAAATTCCCCGAAGTCATTTTCACGTTTTGATTTTGCTAGCCATTGATTATAAAAACTATCTATAGAGACTTCATTTTGTGGCTTGAGCTTTTTATCGATAGTCCACACCTGACTGACATCAGCGATATTATTAAGTTCATTCGCACTTAACGCTGCTCCAAACATGCCTAGTAATAACTTAAGTTCTTCCACTGAATTTAAAGAAATCACTTCTTCAATGTCAAAGCGATGCTCTTCAATATGTGCGGTCGACAGCTTCTTTAAAGGTAGAAAAGAGAATTTTATCAAGCGATGTAATCCTATGGTTTATCAATAATTAACGTTGCTTTAAGAGGCATTATTTTGCTGAATAGTAACAACACGTTGTGGAAATGGTATTTCAATATTTTGTTGGTTCATGGCTTTGTAAACTAGTCCATTAACCGCAAGTTTCGTCTCAATTATTTTTGTGGTTGGTACCCAATAGCGATAACTAATAGTCACGCCGCTAGCTGCAAATGCTTCAATGCCCACCTTACATTGCGGCGATTGAGCAACACCGTCATGTTCATTGAGCACGCCTTCAACCAAGGAAATTGCTGTATCAGCACATGAGCTATAGGCAATATCAATTTCACCTTGAACTAGTGAATACTCGTTTGAATTATGAAGTATTTCACCAATAACATGTTTGTTAGGAATAGTAATCTCGACATTTTCTTCATTAATCAAAATGGTATGCCCTAAATCGATAGTTTTAACTTGGCCACTAACGTCTTTGACCATAATCGTATCGCCAACGACATAAGGCCTTGTCGCAATAATTGCTAAGCCAGCGCCGTAATTAGCCAACATGCCCTGCACTGCCAAACCAGCGCCAAGTGATGCTGCACCAATCGCTGCCACAAAAGGTGTCACACTAATGCCTATCTTGCCTAAACAGATAATAACGACTGCAATAATGATAAGTACTTTGACCACACTACTCACAAAGTTAGTTAGGGTGATATCAACTTTATGGCGCGTCATTAATTTTGTTACTAATGCTGCTGCTTTTTTAGCAACCC
>MPDF01000152.1 GCA_001874365.1 Gammaproteobacteria bacterium MedPE
TGATGTGGTCAAGGCGGGCTTTCGGCCTTGCAAGGTGTGTAAGCCGTTGCAAGAAGCCAATGAAATGCCTGATGTGGTGAAGCAAGCGGTGGCCTTGGTAAAAAATAACTTAGGCGAGAAGGTTACTGACGCGCAACTTAAAGAACAGGGGATAAGTCCTGAAACAGTAAGGCGCTGGTTTAATAAACATTATGGAATGACTTTTCAGTCTTATGCGAGAATGATGCGAATGAATAACGCGATAAAAGAATTAGATGCTGGAAAAAAAGCAATTGATACTGCTTTTGAAAGTGGTTATGAGTCGTTAAGTGGTTTTAATGACGCCTTTAAGAAGATGACAGGCCACTCGCCAACCACTGCTGATGGCAAAACTATTATTTTAATTGACCGTCTAACAACGCCTATTGGTCCTATGTTTGTCTGTGCAACACAGCAAGGGGTGTGTTTGATTGAGTTTGATGATCGTAAAAACCTTAAAGCTGAATTTGATGAGTTACAAAAGCGCCTAAATGGGGTGATGATGGCTGGTGAGAATGAACATATTGCGCAAGCTAAAACAGAACTTGCACAGTATTTCGCAGGCGAGCGTGAAGTGTTTGATTTGACGTTATATACACCAAGCACTGAGTTTAGAGAGTCTGTATGGCAAGGATTACGTGATATTCCTTATGGCACGACATCTAGCTATATTGGCCAAGCTAAGCGCTTAGGCAATGAAAAGGCGGTGCGTGCGGTTGCTAGTGCTAATGGTCAAAATCGTATTGCGATTGTGATACCTTGTCACCGAGTCATTGGTAAAGACGGTAGCTTAACTGGTTATGCTGGTGGCTTAGCGCGTAAAAAATGGTTGCTGGACCATGAGGCTGCTAACAAAAACGGATGAGTTTTTAGCTAATGTTGGTAGAATGACTTACCTTTAAAAAACATTTCCCGTAGATCGTGGCTGAAAAAACCAAAATCATCCTAAACGCATTTGTAAGAAAGTGTTTTGATGCATACTTGTTAAAAGCAATTATCCGTGACAGTGGCGCTCATTTGTCGCGTAAAGGGCGTTCAAGAAATTGGATGTTAATTGCTGATGCCAAACAAATATCTCACATTGTAGAAGAAGTAGAAAACGCTGAGCAGCCAAGCTGGTTGTGGTTTTCTACCTTGCTTCGTCAGCAGCGTCAGTCATTGACGCAGCAAGAATTACTCGCGCTTGTTAAGCGCAATCCATCTATTTCGACCAATCAACTTATCGCATTAACCGATTGCACATTGGCGCAAGCGAGAGAAGTGCTTGATGCAGCAGAATGGATGGATGAATAACGCAATTTAGCGTAAAATTGCCCCCGTCTAAAACTAATAACAATAATAGGTCGATTAACTATGTTAAGAACCAAATTTGGGATGTCGATGGTTACAGCGAGTGTTGTAACATTGCTATCTGGGTGTGTGACCACCAATAATACGCCAGTCATTGATGATTCTTTATCACTCAGTGATTACCAGCGCGCTGAACGTCAGTTACGCTCTCATACTAATAAGCTTGTTTATGGCACTGTTGAGGCAACTCAATGGCTTGGCGATAACCGTTTAGCCTATAGAACAGCGGTTAAAGGCGGTCATCAATTTGTGATTGCTGACGCGGCTAAAGGCACTAAAACAGCGGCATTTGATCACGCTGCTCTGGCGACGATTTTATCAAATGACGATGAAACATATACCGCAATCACACTGCCTTTCAAATACTTTACTTTTGCTAACAACAATCAAGATATTAATTTCCGCGTTGGCAAAAATGCAATGGAGTGTCAGTTAAGCCCACTTAGTTGTGATAAAGCAGCAGATAAATTTTCGGAAGCTGGGCAGGTTGTGTCACCTGATGGCAAAAAAGCGGCGTTCATTAAAGATAATAACTTGTGGTTATTAGATTTAGCTAACGGTAAGAAAACGCAACTGACTAAAGATGGCGTTGAAGATTTTGGTTACGGTACTAATAATGCGGGTTGGTTACGCTCTAAGACTCCGGTTATGTTATGGTCGCCTGATTCTAAAAAAATCGCTACCTTCCAACACGACGGCCGTAACGTAAAATCAATGCACTTGGTAACGACTAATGTTGGTCATCCAACATTGGATAGCTGGAAATATCCGCTACCGGGTGATAAAGATATCTTTATGCTTGAGCGTGTGATTATTGATGTAGACAGCAAGAAAGTTGTTCGTTTGCAAGATAAGCCAGATTTCCAACGTTCAACGGTAACCGACCACGTTTACAGCCGTGGCAAGATGTTAGATGTGCAGTGGAACAAAGCCAGTGATTCACTTGCTTATGTGTCGGTGACACGCGACCATAATCAAGCAACGCTTAAAGTGGCAGATGCTAAATCTGGTAAAGTAGCGACAATTCTTGATGAGAAAGCAAGTACGTTCTTTGAATCTGGTAAAGGCAAAGCGAACTGGCATTTCCTTCCAAAGTCGAACGAAGTGATTTGGTTTTCACAGCGGAGCGATTGGGGCCATTTATACCTTTACGATTTAGGCACAGGTACGCTTAAGAATGCGGTGACTAAAGGCAACTGGAACGTGTTACAAGTGCGTGCTATCGATGAGAAAAACCGCGAATTGTATTTCACTGGCGCTGGCCGTGAGAAAGGCGATCCGTATTTCCAATATTTCTACAAGGCAAAATTTGATGGTAGTGGCTTAACGCTGCTAACACCAGAGCAAGGCGATCACAGCGTTAAGCTAAGTGATGATCGCAGCTACTTTGTCGATTCTTACTCAACACCAAGCATGCCATCGACGAGCGTTATTCGCGGTAGTGATGGCAAAGTAGCTGTTGCACTGGCAAAAAGCGACATTAGTGAACTTCAAGCGACAGTCTGGCGTGCACCTGAAGCCTTTGTTGTTAAAGATCGCAATGGTAAGCATGATATCCATGGTTTGATGTACAAGCCATCAAACTTTGATCCATCGAAGAAATACCCTGTGGTTAACTACCTTTACCCTGGGCCACAAACAGGCAGTATTGGTTCTCGTTCATTCCGCGCCTCTCGCGGTGACAAGCAAGCAATGGCTGAGCTTGGCTTTATCTTGATTGAGATAGATGCGCTAGGCACGCCAATGCGTTCTAAATCGTTCCATGAATTCTATTTTGGTGACATGGGCGACAGCGGTGTGCCAGATCAAGTATCTGCCATTAAGCAACTTGGCGCGAAATACAACTGGATTGATTTAGATCGCGTTGGTATTTGGGGTCACTCAGGTGGTGGCTTTGCATCGACAAATGCTATCTTACGTTATCCTGATTTCTACAAAGTAGCGGTATCTGGTGCGGGTAATCACGATAACCGTAACTACGCTGATCCTTGGGGTGAGAAGTGGCAGGGCATGCTCAAAGAAAACGAAGATGGTACGACTAACTACGATAACCAATCTAATCCGTTATTCGTTGACGGCTTAAAAGGTAAGTTGTTGTTAGCGCACGGTACATTAGATGATAACGTTCCGCCGTTTAATACGTTGATTGTGGTTGATGCGTTAATTAAAGCCAATAAAGACTTTGATTTATTGATGCTACCAAATCGTCGTCATGGTTTTGCGCGTGAACCTTATATGATGCGTAAACGTTGGGATTACTTCGTTGAGCATTTGATGGGCAAGAAGCCACCGAAAGAGTTTAGTTTTGGTGAGCAAAAATAACTACAATTGAGTATTGTAATAAACGCGGCACTTTATAGGTCGCGTTTTTTTATGGAAATTATTTGGAGAGTCCTTTGTTATTTAAAGAGCATTTAGCCCTGTTAACAACGACGGCATTAACTGAACTGGCAGAATCATCAGCCAACGATCCTGTGAGTGAAAGTCACTATTTGAGTTTATGGGTAACTCAAGCGATTAAGAATAAACGTTTTGATCTTTGTATGTCGCCGCTATTGAAACAATGGCAACAGTCAGCCCGTACGCTTGGCCAAGGTGCCAATCTCAAGCATCAATTTGAATCTATTAAACATGATTATCAGTATGTTGATAGTTTTAATGATGCAATCACTAAAGACGGTTTGTTAACGCTATTTAACGCGATAGAAGCGACAGATTGGCAAGTCAGTTATCAAAACTTGGGTCGTAAAAAAGTATCTGTAAGAATGCAGTGCTCATCATCGCTTGTTGTTGATAATGAGAGTTTTGAGAAAGCATTTGATGAAAATGGCCTGTTAGTGAATCAAATAAATCTGTTTATTCGTGGTGACAGCAAGCACTTTTTTAAAACCGCTTATGAGTACGGCTTGTTGTGTTTCAAGCTTAGTGATTATAAATCGGTGGTTAAATTTCATGGCCAATGCATTATTGCGGCGAACAACAATTATCCGTCGATAGCTGAATTTTCTTCGGACTTTTAAAGGAACATGTTAAGGTTTATGAATGATAATTGAGCTGTAGTAGTGAGGTTGTGCGATAGATGGTAAGAATGATTGGTGTATTGTTATTCTGTTCTCTGTGCCAATCTAAATTGCGCGCTGAAAATTACGAGTTTATCTGGAATCCGTATTGTCCCTATACGTGTGACGCTCATTTGGAAAATGGCAAAGAAGGCGTTGCCATTGACATCATTAAAGCAGTCTTTAAAGAATCAAAACACAGTGTGTCTTTTACAAGAGTAGATAGCTGGTTACGCGCTAAGCGTTTGATTAAGTCTGGATTTAGTGATGGTATGGCCTTTACTTTTTATCAACACGGACAAACAGAACAAGGCTTTTTGACTCCTAAATCACCTATGTTGATGGTTAAAGGCTTTGCGTATCTCTCTTTAAAAAAAAATCAAATTCCATCATTCAAAACCGTCGACCTAGGGCGATTTAATGCCATTGGCAATTATTACGGCGCTGTAAACTCTAACAGTCGCCTTGCTCGATACCTTGCAGAAAACCCCCACAAAGTCATTTATGTTACTGGCGCGAATATATTAGAGCGAGTCAGAGAAATGCTGACCATTGGCCGGATAGATATTTGGCTTGATAGTGCTGACTTACTGCATTACATGGCGACTAAGTATCCCCAGTTTAGTGTCAGTGAGTCCCTCGCTGGTAATAAAGAGTACGGCGGTATGCTGTTCGCACTTGATAAACCAAAAAGTAAGGAGTTAGCGGTTATTATGGATAACGGTATTGAACGCTTGCGAAAGAGCGGTGAGCTCGAAAAGATTTTAACGAAGTATGGAATGCCAGATAGATTGGCTGGCAATATTTAGTACAAGAAATGGCGTCCTCGGCAGGATTCGAACCTGCGACTTCCAGCTTAGGAGGCTAGCACTCTATCCAGCTGAGTTACGAGGACATTAAGTTATAAAAAATACCTGATAAATGAATGAAATTCTAGCGGTTTTTTATCTCACTTAATTTGGTTTTAATGCAACAATTGCATCACTTTGTATATCACCATATAACGGACTATCTTTAGCAATGGCTTCAAGGTGGTTGTTATAAATCGTTCTGATTTGTAATGTTGTGTCATTAATCTGTGTAGATTGACGTAAGATACCGCGACTATCTGTAAACTGTGTTACATGATGCACAACCAATTCATCACCCACTTTTAACCCATTTCGCTTTCCAAGATTGACGGTAACAAATTCATTATCAACTTTAATCACTTGGCCACGAAGATTTTGGCATTGCATAAAAATATTAAGATCATTGGTTAGTTGTTTCAACTGGTTAACAATAGATGCGCCGTAAACATTTGACCAAAATTCTTGCGTTGCAGGATCTATCTTTTCTGTTCTTTCAAATGTCCAAGGTGCCTGAGTGCTATAGCGTTTACTCCATACCTTTTCGCCAGTTAAACCATCAAATAACGTGTAGGACGCAATAAATTGACGTAACGGGTTATTACTTGCCATTCCAAACCATTTGGATGTTGGTTTTGCTAATGAGACGTCGTGTATTTCGCCAGTCAATAAATATTGGCTGTCCGCTTGAGCTGCGAGTAATTGCGGCGCCGATGTATTTGATTGGTCAGTGATAAATGGTTGGCTGTGAGGAGCGATAAGCTGACTAATAGGTAATAGTTGGCTCGCAACATAGCTGCCTTTAAATACTGACATTTGTTCAAATAATTGTTGAGCACTTTCACTTCCTATATCAAAAATAGCGCCATTAACTGCTTGTTGTCTATTTCGTAATGGGAACTTAGTCAGTGCAATATATTTTGTTGTCGTTGATGCATGACAAGCCGATTCGCTTGCCATAATGTCAGCACGAATTTGAACAGTCATAACACCGTCAATGATTTCTTCACTCACTAACATTAGGTTTCGAACGCTACCACTCGAGCGTACTTCAAAGCGGTCTGAGTTAAGGAGCCCATTTGATAGCTGGCTAATCGAGTTTACCTGTGCGCCAGTGTAGAGCAGGGCATGTTGTAATGCATCTTGTACGGCCATGTTACGGGCGATATCTTTATCATTATTGACGACAGTAGCGCGGCCCTTTGCATCAAACCATTGCGCGCTAGCGCTGAAATTAACACTCAAATAAAGACAGAGAATAAGAAGTAAGCGTGTCATAAGCATTACTCATTGATCACACGGCGAGGCATTGCCGTAGAGTTATATAGAAGGTAAAGATTTTTGTAGTCGAGCTCTAATTCAGTGGCATAAATTTCATCACTGACGGGGTAGCTTTTCACGACTTTGGCACCGCGAATTAGGCCGCGTACAGATGCGTTTAAAGATGAGTCAGCAATCATTAATTCAC
>MPDF01000153.1 GCA_001874365.1 Gammaproteobacteria bacterium MedPE
GTGCGAGCTATAGCGAAGAACGTGCAAAATACGCACATTTTTCAATACCCTACCGTACTGAGAATGCACGTATTTTTTGGAATACGTCCAATTCAGCCGCCTTAAAAGATGCCAACTTAGCTCAACTACTAACCTCGGGGTTACAAGGCGCCGTCAATCGAGGTAGTTACTTTGGCAATGAAAATGATCCCTTGATTAAAAAGTCAAAATCATTTCGACGCGTTCCAACCTTAAGACAGCGAATTGCCTTGGTATCATACAATCGAGTTAACTTCGCCATAGAAGACCAAGCCGCAGGACTACTTTATTTGAAAGAAAACAAAATCAACAATATTGAAATGCATCCTTATGTTGTTTTCAGCGATGACATATCGCTGATGTATAGCAAAAAATCAGTGCCGCTACCTATCGTTCATCAATTAGATGCTGCAATAGCAAAAAACAAAAGGGAATACCCAACGTTACTGCAAAAATATCTTTAACGTCGCAATTCCTTTGTATCACCTTCTACTCAATCCTCGTCAAAGTGATACAATCCCCCTACTTCCTTCTTAACAGCATCATCATGACTTCCTCAAACAAGAACCAGCAATTCACCCGTGACGATAGCGAGGCACTACGCCAAATTATGAACGCGCGTCGTGATGTTCGAGGCAATCGTTTTTTGCCGACGCCTATCCCCCAAGACGAACTTGATAAGATCTACGACGCTGCACTATCTGCTCCATCTGTTGGCTTCTCACAACCTTGGGAATTCATAACCGTTACTGATCGAGCTGCTCGTCAGGCTATAGCTGACAGCTTTACCATTGAAAATGACAAAGCATCAGTCATGTTTGATGCACAAAAATCTCAGCAATATCAAAGCTTGAAATTAGAAGGTATTTTGCAAAGTCCACTCAACATCGCCGTCTTTTACAACCCAAAAAAAGGCCCCGTATTGGGCCAAACGAGCATGCCTGAAATGGGGCGTTACAGCGTTGTTTGCGCCGTACAAAACATGTGGCTTATGGCTCGCTCACTCAACATTGGCATCGGCTGGGTGAGTATTTTAAATCCAGAGCATGTTAAATCGGTGCTCAATGCGCCACAAGACAGAGAACTCATTGCCTATTTATGCGTAGGATACGTCGACAAGTTTTACGACAAACCGGAATTAGAAACCCTAAAGTGGGAAGCGCGTAAGCAAACACAACAAGTGATCTTAAACGGATCTTATTAGCGTGCTAATAAATCTGCTTACACTTTTCCGGTAAACGCCTTACTCAAAACACGCTATCTCAGATAAAATCTCCAGCACAACACCTTACACTTTTGGAAAAGCATGAGAAAACTTACTGGGATAGCAATCGCTGCTTGCCTGTTATTAGGCTTAACGGGTTGCAATAATACTCGCTCACCAGACGAGCAAGCTGTACTCGATACATTGAACAACATGTTCTTAGCAATGAGCCAGCATGACATTGAACGCTCAAAAGCATTACTCATCGCAGACGGCCAATATCACAGCTTCAATGTGCAAACCAAAACCATCAGTAAAAGCTCTTTCGCTTCTTACCTTGAGACACTTAACAATAAAAACTCGACAGCAAGCGAGCGATTACTCGAGCCAACTCATATTCATGTGATGGGTAATGTTGCCTCACTGACTTCCCATTACAAATTTTTCATCAATGACAAATTCAGCCATTGTGGTGATGAAGTATTTACCTTTGTCAGAGATGGTAAAAAATGGGTAATAACGGGGTCTGTATTTACGGTCGATAAATCAGACTCATGCAACTAATCAAGTAAAAACAGGCGTTGAGCAATACATAATGTTGATCAACGCCTGCATAATAAGAAAATTTACGTTTCAGAATCGGGGTGTTTAAAGCGTAATTGATTAAACAATTCATCTTCGCTTTCAGTGATTTTTTTACGTTCCATTAAATCCTGTTTTCGCTCTTTTAAATCAGCAATGCGATTATCGATATCTTCCATCAGAGCTAATTCTTGGTCTTTTCGGATATCGTTATTTTCACTACTATTTTTCACGTCTTCCTTGGCTTTTTCATATAACTCCATTCGCACTTCCATACGTTTAACATCAAGGAAATTAATGCCAAGACTATTAAATAATATCGCTGTATTTACTTCATCAGGTTCAATAGACACTTCAATCGGATAATCACCAATTTCTTTGATGTTATGCTGCAAATAATCAAAAGGCTCTAGCTTTTCATTTTTGATGTTAGACGCTTCAAGTGCTGTAATCGATCCCGCTTTTATTTCTGCATATAAGGCTTCAATATCTTCAGGTTTAATATTCGAAATTCGGTCACTGCCACGAATATTTTCAATTGCATTAGGTGATTTCACAGCATCATCATTGTTTAATTTAAAAACCTCAGGGCCGTCAGTTTTGTGAAATGAAAGCTGTGCTTGCTGCCATTGCAGCCTATGGTAATCATTTGCGGAGATGTTATTCATCACTAATCCTTCATTGATAAAGTTCACCTCGCTACGAGCAATAACTGCACCAAAACGCTAAATAGAACAAAATAATACATCAATAGCCATTCATCACTCGCTATCGTTCAATTCTCATAAAAACAATCAAGAATCGACTTATTAAAAGGCGGCAAAATATGGATTTTATTGTGCGAATCAAACTATTATTGCAGCAAAATTCACCGCCATTGCCCCCCTATTATTTGGGTAACAACCCGCGATGACGAATCGAGAACTGTTGCAGCATAATTCTCAAAAACCGCGTAATCAGATGGTCAATTCTGGTAAATAATGCGCCGCCTCTTCTCCTAAATGAACAAGAAACGCCAAGATATAACTCCCCCTCTTACCTTCGTTTTCGACGCCTAGCCAGCAGGGCTTCATTTTCATACTTTATAATTACTAAATAATATAATGCAACACAAAGGTAGCAACCCCCAACCTGAAATAAGCATAGCTCAGTTAATGTTTTTGTCGTTTATTTACCTAAAAAATCATGCTCACTGATTAGAATATAAGCAAACGAATTTCGAAAACACTAAAAATATCAAATCATTAATAATGTCAATAGTCATTTAGTCATATGCTTTCTATATTTAGTAAGTCGAATGGGGTAATGTAATTTTATGATGGAGTTCGGATGCAATCCGAAAGCACTACTTCCAAGGAGATATGCCATGCGAAATACTTTGATACTTATATTATCAATAATGACATTTCAATCATTGGCATTTTTCAATGAAGAGTGGAAACACGATGAGTTAAATGATGTCATTATTCATATCCACAAAGAGCCTCAAATCACCCCTTCACAACTAATAAAACGACTCAATAATTACAGTCAATATGCTAAAGAAAAGCGCTGGCTAGATACCGAAGTTCTCGCAGCTTCACAGTTGGTAGGATTATATTCAGCGTTGCATCAATACGACAACGCCGAAAATGTCCTCGATGAGTTTTTGGCAAAATCTCTCACCTTAGATGACAAATCATCCTACATTTTTTTCTTATCAGTAGAATTAGAAATTTTCGATATTCGAAGTGATAGACAGGGCGCAAAAATAGCACGAGAACGCTATAAAAATAACGCCTTAAAATTTGGCAATCAAGAAGCAATTAGTTACATGTATTCTAAGTTAGCACAATCACTTAGAATATCTGATGAGTTAAGCAAGTCACTTATTAGTGCTCAAGCCGCGCTGAAAATAGCAGAGGAAATCGGCCACTTAGAACGCAAAGCGCTCGCCTTATCATCAATAGCAAAAGTTTACGAAGCCCAAAACAACTACGAAGAAGCAGTAAAGTACAATCATCAAATTTTATCCATTCTCCTAACTGAAGGTGACAAGCTCAGCGTTTCGATTCTCTACAACGATATCGGAATGAATTACTTACGAATGAATCAGTTTGAATCCGCAGAAGAATTCATTCAAAAATCACTAGAATTAAGTACAGAAATACAAGACGAGATAGGTGTTGCGTACGCCAATCGATACCTTGCGGAAACGGCTATCCATAAAAATGAACTATCGAAAGCTGAAGCTTATTATAAAAATGCACTCACTATTTTTGATAAATACGTAGACAGTAAAATGCGAGTAGAAACATCAATCGCATTTATTGAATTACTACTCAACCGGTTAAATCGCCCTGCTGATGCTCAACTCGTACTAATTAGTATCCAAGAAGCAATTGACAAGCGAAGTTACAAACCAGAGCAACTAGTATTTTACAAATTAAAGCATGAGCTAGAGAAAAAACAGAATAGATACGATCGTTCATTGAGTGCTTTAGAACAGGTAATACAGTTAGAAAAAGATATTCATCAACAAGAAAAAGAAAGCGACCTTCAACAGCTAATGGTGAAATACGAAGCAGATAAAATTGATGCCGACAATCAATTACTTCAACAAGAAAACGAGCTAAAACAATTACGTATCATAGAACAAAAATCTAAAAATATGATCCTCACGCTTGTGATTGCTATCGTGCTAACAATAGTAAGCGCACTCATCATAATATTACTTAGGCAACTTAAAATTCGTAATAAATTCAAAACAATGGCACTACATGACGAATTAACGAATGCCCCTAATCGACGCGCCATCATGAATGTCGGTCAACGTGAATTTGATCATAGTAAACGCAGCGATAAACAATTAACGATTGCTCTTTTAGACATCGATCATTTTAAAAACTTCAATGACATCTATGGTCATGACGTTGGCGACGAGGTACTTAAACTTTTTAGCGATGCCTGTAGGAATAGTATTCGCAGCAATGACGAATATGGTAGGTTTGGCGGTGAAGAATGGTTGATCGTATTAAGAGACGCTCAACCTCATCATATAGAACAAGTATTTAGCCGAATTAAAGACTATTTAACTGACACCGTATCATCAATTGAACAGCTGCCTTCAGAGATAAAGCTAACCTTCAGCTTAGGAGCAACTCAATTGCTCGATACCGATGAAAACTTAGAAACCCTTATCAAACGTGCTGATGATAATCTCTATAACGCTAAAAATGCGGGAAGAAATCAATTTATTACCGACCTATAAGCTTGCCATACGTGAATCATAAGTTTCTACAAGGCAAAACGATGCACTGATGATAAAAACACTATGTTAGGCCATGATTCCATCCTCTCGATTAATCGAAATCATCAATCAATATATTTACTCTGTTTTTACCATGCCAGCAGAGACTAGAGTACGGTTCTTATCGAGTAACTCATGATAGGCATCGCCACCAAGTCCAGTATCAATGAATAGCTGTTGCATGATAGTTTCAGGATACAACTGAGCGTTGTAATCTGGCAGCCAGCCGTCATGCATCAGCTTGAGAATTAACGCTGTTGCCCGCTCTTTGTGGCCTCGAAACAATAGCCAACGTGCATAATAAATATCTTGTAGTAAATATCCTTGCGAAAAAGTTCTGTCCAACAATTGTGCTAACGCACTCACAGATTCAAATTCACCACGCTTCGCCTGAAGCTGCACAAAATAAGCAATTAAATAGGCATTGTCATCCCCAATATTAACATCGCCAAATTGCGCTTGATGCACTATCTTATCAGCCAACGCTGGGCGCAAACGCAAAAACGCCTGATAGGCTTTTTCATCATCCCCTAACTGCTCAAGCGCTACTAAATAGGCCCCAGCATATCGATCCGAATCTTGATGAAGCGCCATACGCTGCTCAATGAATTCAATCACATCTTGATAGCGCCCTTGTGACGACGCTAATGATGTTTCAATAAACAATTTAAATGACAGATTAATTTGCTGACCTTCTAGTTTGTTCAACGTTTTTTCCACTGCCACGTGATTACCCAACGCTAAATGGATCTGAGCCTGTGTCAATTGATAAGAGCGACGCTTTTCTATCAACAATGGATTCTTCTGAGCCCATGCCAAAAACGCACGCGCACGCTCTATGGTTAGCGGCAAGAAGTCCAATTCCTCAATGGCGCGATCCGTATAATCAAATTGTAAATCCAACGCTCGGCGATAATAAAACCGTGCCTGCTTTTTATTGCCAGCATTCAAATAGGCATAAGCCAAACTGCGATTGACTATTGGCGACATCGGCGCCAGTTCATAAGCCGTTTGTGTCATACTCAAACCTTGCTCGTATTTCCCCATTCTGCGGTTTTGCTCGGCATACCACACATAACTAAAAGGATAATTAGGCGCGTTTTTAATGGCCTTCTCAAACAGTTCGCTAGCCTGTTTTTTCTTTCCTTGCCGACTAAGCAACAACGCCTGCGCCGCCAACGCCTGTCCGAGTTCTGGTTCAATAGCTAATGCCTGTTTTAACAAGGGGCGACATTTATCTAACGCCTTTTTCAATGACCAATCGCCATAAATATTAAGCGAATGATAGGTATCGCACAGGCCTACAGCGGCCAATGGAAATAACTGTCCTTGTCGCTGCATTTCTTCAAACACATCTTTTGCACGATACAGTGCGCTGCTATTACGCTGTTGCCATAAATGACGCCCCAACAAATACTGATCAAAGGTTTTACGATCGATCGCGGCGCGGTTGAAAATCGATGACGCCGACGGCTGCTCAAAAACCGCTAACAGCCATTCCGCAATAGCGTTTTGCAGATAGAACAAATTATTG
>MPDF01000154.1 GCA_001874365.1 Gammaproteobacteria bacterium MedPE
GCAGTGCTTATGTTCAACCATGTCGTCGTCCAACCGATGGTCGTTATGGTGAAAATCCAAATCGCTTACAGCACTACTACCAATTTCAAGTCGTGCTAAAACCAAATCCAGATAACATTCAAGAACTTTACCTTGAATCGCTAACAGAGCTGGGTATTGATCCGTTAGTTCACGATGTTCGCTTCGTAGAAGATAACTGGGAATCTCCAACACTAGGCGCATGGGGTCTAGGTTGGGAAATCTGGCTTAACGGTATGGAAATTTCACAGTTCACCTATTTCCAGCAAGTCGGTGGCTTAGAATGTTCACCGGTAACTGGCGAAATTACTTACGGTTTAGAGCGTCTTGCAATGTACATTCAAGGCGTAGACAGTATCTATGATCTTGTGTGGACCGATGGCCCATTAGGACGCGTAACATACGGTGATGTTTTCCATCAAAATGAAATTGAACAATCAACATATAACTTTGAACACGCTGACGTAGATGCTCTATTTACACAATTTGACCAGTGTGAAAAAGACAGTGAGAAGCTTATTGAAGCAGGCTTAGCCCTTCCGGCTTACGAGCAAGTGATGAAGGCGTCGCATGTATTTAACTTACTAGATGCCCGTCATGCAATCTCAGTGACCGAACGTCAGCGTTATATTCTGCGAGTGAGAGCACTCTCAAAAGCAGTCGCCGAAACATACTATGCATCACGCGAAGCGTTAGGTTTCCCATTATGTAAAAACGATGAGGTCAAATAATAATGTCAGTTGAAAATCTTATTATTGAACTGGGTACCGAAGAGTTACCACCAAAATCATTACGCACATTAGCAGAAGCTTTTCGTGATGGTATAAAAACACAGTTAGACAAAGCAGATATTGCCT
The DNA here is from genome assembly GCA_001874365.1 of Gammaproteobacteria bacterium MedPE. Lineage (GTDB taxonomy): Bacteria > Pseudomonadota > Gammaproteobacteria > Enterobacterales > Psychrobiaceae > Psychrobium. Next base: position 876 of record MPDF01000154.1, read on the forward strand.
ATGAAGAGATTGATTTTTTAGCATCTCCTCGCCGCCTTGCCGTATCAGTTAAAGCACTGGCCACTGGTCAGGCAGACAAAATTGTTGAAAAACGTGGCCCAGCAGTTTCATCGGCTTTCGATGCCGATGGTAATGCCACTAAAGCAGCTCAAGGCTGGGCTCGTTCTAACGGCATTACCGTTGAACAAGCAGAACGCCTGAAAACAGACAAAGGTGAATGGCTACTATTTAAAGCTCAAGTTAAGGGGCAAGCGACTGAAGCATTATTACCTACAATGATTGAAACAGCTTTAGCTAAATTACCAATCGCTAAACCAATGCGTTGGGGCAGTAATTCAATGCAGTTTATTCGCCCTACCAAAACACTTACTGTGTTACTGGGCAGCCAGCTAGTTGATGCCACTGTACTTGGTTGTAAGTCAGATAGAATTATTCGTGGTCATCGTTTCCATTGTGACAAAGAGTTAGTGTTAGATCACGCTGATAACTATGTGTCGCTATTGCGTGAAGAAGGCTATGTAATTGCAGATTACGAAGAGCGAAAAGCAATCGTAAAACAGCAAGTTATTGATGCAGCGACTAAAGAAAATGGTGTTGCAGATATCGATGACGATCTACTTGAAGAAGTAAGTTCTATTGTTGAATGGCCAATGACCTATGTCGGTAGTTTTGAAAATAAGTTCCTAGACGTCCCTGCTGAGGCACTTATTTACACGATGAAAGACAACCAAAAATATTTCCCGCTATTAGACAATGACGGTAAATTGATGGCGCGCTTTATCTTTGTTTCAAATATAGATAGTAAAGACCCTGTACAAGTTATCGAAGGAAACGAAAAAGTTGTTCGTCCTCGTTTAGCTGATTCAGAGTTCTTCTATGCACAAGATCAGAAATCTACTTTAGAAAGCCGTATCGACAGTTTGGATAGCATTTTATTCCAAAAGCAATTAGGTACACTGAAAGAGAAATCGCAACGTATTGCAGACTTAGCAGCGATTATTGCTGATAAAATAGGTGCAAGCGCAACGGATTCGAAACGCGCAGGTATGTTATGTAAAACAGACCTAATGACTGACATGGTATTGGAATTCCCAGATGTGCAAGGCGTTATGGGCATGTACTACGCACGTTTTGACGGTGAGTCAGAAGATGTTGCAGTAGCACTGAATGAGCAATACATGCCGCGTTACGCCGGCGATCAACTACCCGGTTCACTCGTTAGCTGTGCTGTTGCACTAGCAGACAAGTTCGACACATTAGTTGGTATTTTTGGCATAGGCCAAATTCCTAAAGGTGATAAAGATCCATTTGCTTTACGCCGTGCAGCAATTGGCGCACTACGTATCATTGTCGAAAAAGATTTAGATTTAGATTTATCTGATTTAGTCGCAGCATCAGCAGCGCTTTACGGTGATAAAATCAAAGATGGAATTAACGAAAGCGTCGTAGATTTCATGTTGGGTCGTTTTAATGCCTGGTATCAAGACCAAAACGTATCAACTGACATCGTTAAAGCGGTAATGGCTCGTCGTCCAACGCGCCCTAGTGATTTTAACAAGCGTATTGAAGCAGTTACGTCATTTAGAGCTTTAGAAGCTTCTAAGACGCTCGCAGCAGCTAATAAACGTGTTGGTAATATCTTAGCGAAAACTGATGATGCTATTGCAGATACTGTCGATTCAACCTTACTTGTTGAAGATGCAGAAAAAGCCTTAGCAGATGTTGTTGCAAAATTAACAACTGATTTAGCGCCAGTATTTGCTAACAGTGATTACAACACGGCACTAACGCAATTAGCGCAATTGAAAGATCCAGTAGATGCATTCTTTGATAATGTAATGGTTATGTGCGATGACACAGCAACGAAACTAAATCGTCTTGCGTTGTTAAACATTCTGAGAAATCAATTCTTAAATGTTGCTGATATATCACTACTACAAAGCTAATATTGATATATGCAACAAGAAGCCCTATCAATTTATTTTGATGGGGCTTTTTATTGTGTTTAACCTGTTTTATTTAGCTCCAAGAACGCGATATTTGATTCATCATAACCGTGTTTTTCAAAAATTAACGCAGCCTCTTCTAGCGAAATCATATCTTCTAAATAGAGAAGATTAAGCTCACTTATCAATTTAGATTCCACTAAAATATCAACGAGCTTATTATCTGTTTGAACTTTTCCAACGACTACATGTTGCTTAATTGGATCAATAATAGCCTGTGGTAACTCCCAGCTTCTAACGATGTTATAGGTCAGTTGCTTGGAAAGTGATGTCATTACTTTTCTGAAATAAAGTGAACCTGGTTCACTATCCTCTTCAGATTGTTGCACTGCATCTACGAGCTCGCTGAAAATTGCAATCTTACCAACGTCATGAATTACGCCAATAAAAAAAGCGCTATAAGGGTCATAACCGATTTGTTTGGCTTTCTGTTCACAAATACGCGCAGTTAGTAACGAATGCTGCCAGATTTTTTCTCCAAATAACTTAAAATAAAGTGGGCTCATTTTGGTCATCATCCGCTCCATCACGGCGGCAGTGACTAGCTGTTTTAAGTTATGAAAACCGACTCTAGAAATTGCAACTTGTAAGCTAGTTACCTGATTCGACGAATGACTAAATGCACCAGAGTTAGCTAACCTAACAACATCAGACGCCAAGATAGGATCTTGTTCTAATGACTTTTGAATATCTTTGATATCTTCATCGCTATCTATTTTATCTAACGTGTCTTTGAGGGCTTTGGGGAATGATTGGAAACGTATATTTTTAGGGTTAATTAATACTTCGGAAACTCTGTCAATTATTGCCTTTTCAACAATTTCATTTCGAGTAGATATTTGTGCAGTATCACCAAATAGTAAATCATAAAATAAGTGTTCTGAATTAACCAAGTCAACTTTAACTTTCTGTACTGTCTCGGCTACTGGTTTTGATATAGGCGCTGCCTCTTTTTCTTTTACACCTCGATCCAATAACTCAGTAAACCAACTCATATTTTTCTCCCTTCAGATAATACATCTATATTACATACTATACGACTTAAGTATAGGCATAAAAAAAGGAGCTGTAGAAGCTCCTTTTTAATAAATTAGCATTAATAACTAAACGTCTAAATTCACAACTTTAAGTGCATTATCTTCAATAAAGTTACGACGTGGCTCAACTTGGTCACCCATCAGCGTAGTAAATAACTGATCAGCTGCAATAGCGTCTTCAATCGTTACTTGTAACATACGACGGTTTTCAGGACACATAGTCGTTTCCCAAAGCTGCTCAGGGTTCATCTCACCCAGTCCTTTATAGCGTTGGATATACAAACCGCGCTTAGACTCGTGCATTAACCACTCTAGTGCTTCTAAGAAAGTCTCTACTGGCTTCTTACGTTCACCACGTTTAACAAAGGCGCCTTCTTCAAGTAAATCACCAATGTTCTCACCTAACGCCACCAATTTAGCGTAATCACTCGATGCAAAGTACACTTGATCTAACGTGTAATGAGTATCAACGCCGTGCATTCTTACAATGATTTGCGGTAGGAATAATTGAGATTCTTCATCTTGTACTGCTTGACCAGTATAAATGGTTCCCTTGTCATCTTTTTCATTAAGCACTTCAACAAGACCAGTCACCCAATCATTCACGGCACTTTGCTCTGTTAATGAATCAATCGCCAATTTAGGCGTGTAAATTAATTGGTTTAAAATATCTGTTGGGTAACGAAGTTGTAAACGCGCGATACCCGCTTCAACAACACGATATTCTTTAACTAACGCTTCAAGTGCAACACCATTGACTCCAGGAGCTTCAGCATTGACGTGTAATGAACTACCATCTAAAGCGATAGTTGTTAGGTATTCATTTAGCACTTCATCGTCTTTAATGTAGCGCTCTTGCTTACCTTTTTTCACTTTATATAGCGGTGGTTGTGCAATGTAGATATAACCGTTTTCAACCATCTCTGCCATTTGACGATAGAAGAATGTTAATAGCAACGTACGGATGTGAGAACCATCGACATCGGCATCGGTCATGATGATGATTTTATGGTAACGAATCTTCTCTGGGAAATATTCGTCACGGCCAATACCACAACCCAATGCAGTAATTAACGTAGCAACCTCTTGCGAAGATAACATCTTATCAAAACGCGCTTTTTCAACGTTTAAGATTTTACCTTTCAATGGCAAGATAGCTTGGTTTTTACGATTACGACCCTGCTTAGCACTACCGCCAGCAGAGTCCCCTTCCACTATGTATAATTCAGAAAGAGCTGGATCTTTTTCCTGACAATCTGCCAATTTACCTGGCAAACCACCTAGGTCTAATGCGCCTTTACGGCGAGTCATTTCACGGGCCTTACGTGCTGCTTCACGCGCTTTTGCTGCATCAACAATCTTGCCTACAACATCTTTAGCCACTTGAGGATTCTCAAGTAAGAAATCATTTAAGTTAGCCCCCATACTTTGCTCTACAGCGGCTTTAACTTCACTAGATACTAACTTGTCTTTAGTCTGCGAGCTGAACTTAGGATCAGGCACTTTTACTGAAATTACTGCCGTTAAGCCTTCACGAGCATCGTCACCCGTAGCACTAGTTTTGGTTTTCTTGTTAAAACCTTCTTTTTCCATGTAGTTATTTAACGTACGCGTTAATGCGCCACGGAAACCAGCAAGGTGAGTACCACCATCGCGCTGAGGAATGTTATTAGTAAAACATAGAATGCTTTCTTGATAACCATCATTCCACTGCATAGCGACTTCGACAGTGGTACCGTCTTCACGCTCTTCACTGAAGTAGAAAATGTCTTTATGAACGGTCGCTTTGTTTTGGTTTAAGTAATCAACAAAGGCTTTAATACCACCTTCATAACAATAATTTTGACTCTTACCTTCGCCACGTTCATCAACGAGTGTGATTGAAACACCTGAGTTAAGGAATGATAATTCACGTACACGCTTAGCTAGAATATCGTAGTGGAACAATGTGTCACTGAAAGTTTCTGCACTTGGCCAGAAACGCATTTGCGTTCCTGTTTTATCACTATCGCCAATTGGTTTTAATGGCTCAACAGGTTCACCGTGAACGTATGACTGACTGTAGATATGCCCTTGACGATGAATAGTAATTTCAAGTTTTTCAGACAATGCATTTACAACAGAAACACCAACACCATGTAAACCGCCAGATACTTTATAAGAGTTATCATCGAATTTACCACCGGCATGTAATACTGTCATGATAACTTCAGCGGCAGATACACCTTCTTCTGGATGAATATCTACAGGAATACCACGACCATCATCTCTTACCGACACAGAGCCATCTTCATGAATAGTGATAGTAATATCACTACAGTGACCTGCTAACGCTTCATCGATAGAATTATCGACGACTTCGAAAACCATGTGATGTAAGCCAGTACCATCATCGGTATCACCAATGTACATTCCTGGGCGTTTACGTACTGCATCAAGTCCTTTAAGAACCTTAATACTCGACGAATCGT
>MPDF01000155.1 GCA_001874365.1 Gammaproteobacteria bacterium MedPE
AACAGGGCGATAAAACACCAATGTTGGTTTTGAAACACCATCAACAATCACCCAACAATTTGGATTATCAGTCACCGGTACCCATGCTTTAAAATGAGGGTTAACCTTAAATGGGTAATCCATATCATCTAAAAATTGGCGATGAGGTTGCCCAGAATGAATAATTAATGAGGTAACATTTTCACGTACCATAATAGTTTTAGCGCGTGCGTTTAATTCATCAATGTGTTGAGCAAATAACGTGTTTAACGGTTCCATAAATTCATCCAAAAGCAAATATGTTGCTATATTACCTGATGATCTCAGGTTATAGAATCACTCAATAAGCAAAGACAAAACAAAATTTAAAGCGCTACTGAATTAACGCCCTATTTGATAATTAACCCATTGAAAAGTAATCGTATCCGAAAATAAAAACGATCAGTTTAAACATTTGTTTGAATTAATGGTTGATATTTACGCCGACTCAAGCGAAACTTGGCTGTCGCTATAAACAACTAACCATAAAAATTAGCTAAATGAATTGAAGCAAACCTGTTCAAATCATAAAGTTCGATGAGGGAATTAAAACATGATCTATGAATCTAGTACTCTCTCTGTAAGTTACATCAAAGATGGCATTGCAGAGTTAAAGTTTGACGCTAAAGACGGTTCTGTTAATAAATTTGACCAAAATACACTTGCGTCATTCGAAGAAGCAGTAAAAGCATTACAAGCACAAACCGATCTTAAAGGTGTTGTAATGACTAGTGGAAAATCAGCCTTTATCGTTGGCGCTGATATCACCGAATTCACTACACACTTCGATGCGCCACAAGAACAATTATCACAATGGCTAGCACAAGTTAATGTAACATTTAATGCCTTTGAAGACTTACCTTGCCCGACAATCGCAGCGGTAAATGGTTTCGCATTAGGCGGTGGTTGTGAAGCAATTTTACTTGCTGATTACCGTGTTGCAGACACAACAGCAGTGGTTGGTTTACCAGAAACGAAATTAGGTATTATGCCTGGCTGGGGCGGTACTGTTCGCCTGCCTCGCCTTATTGGTTGTGATAACGCATTGCTATGGATTACCGGCGGCAGTAACAACAAAGCAGATAAAGCGTTAAAGATGGGCGCAGTAGACGCCGTAGTTGCGCCAGAAAAATTACGTGAAGCAGCGCTAGAAATGCTAGACGATGCTATTGCCGGAAAATTTGACTGGCAAGCACGTCGCGAAGAAAAGAAAACACCACTGGCACTTTCTCCAATCGAAAGCATGATGTCATTTGGTACAGCTAAAGGCATGATTGCGGCGAAAGCGGGTAAACACTACCCTGCGCCGATGACTGCATTAAAAGCCATTGAGAAAAGTGCTTCAATGACACGAGATGATGCACTTGTCGTTGAAAATAAAGGGTTTGTTAAACTAGCAAAAACCGATGTAGCTCGCTCATTAGTTAATATTTTCCTTAATGATCAGCTTATTAAAGGCAATGCTAAAGCGGCAGCCAAACAAGCTCAAAAAGTGGACTCAGCTGCTGTACTTGGTGCAGGTATTATGGGTGGCGGTATTGCTTATCAATCAGCAAGTAAAGGCACGCCGATTGTAATGAAGGATATTGCACAGTCAGCGCTTGATCTTGGATTAAACGAAGCATCGGGTATTTTAAACAAACAACTTAAGCGCGGCCGTATCGACGGTAAGAAGATGGCTAAAGTGTTAAACAACATTACCCCATCTCTTAATTACGAGTCTGTAAAAGATGTAGATATTGTTGTTGAAGCTGTTGTTGAAAACCCAAAAGTAAAAGCAATGGTATTAGCAGAAGTTGAAGATCACGTTAGTGAAAACGCAATTGTCACTTCAAACACTTCAACTATCTCAATTAACGAATTAGCAAAAAGCGTTAAGCGCCCAGAAAAATTCTGTGGTATGCACTTCTTTAATCCTGTGCATCGCATGCCATTAGTTGAAATTATTCGGGGTGAAAACACGTCTGACGAAACTATTGCAACCGTTGTTGCCTATGCAGCGAAAATGGGTAAATCACCGATCGTTGTCAACGACTGTCCTGGCTTCTTTGTAAATCGTGTTCTATTCCCTTACTTCGGCGGCTTTTCTAAACTTATTAACGACGGTGCAGATTTCGCTCAAGTGGATAAAGTGATGGAAAAAGAATTTGGTTGGCCAATGGGTCCAGCATACTTACTAGATGTTGTAGGTATGGACACAGCCCATCACGCACAAGACGTGATGGCACAAGGTTTCCCAACACGTATGGCTAAGACAGAACGTGATTCAATTGACGCAATGTTTGAAGCAGAGCGCTATGGCCAGAAAAACGGTAAAGGTTTCTACAATCACAGTGTAGATCGCCGTGGCAAACCAAAGAAAGAAGTAGCTCCTGAAGCGTTAGAACTTATTGCATCAGTAAGTGATGGCACTAAAGAATTTAGCAGCGATGAAATTATCGCTCGCACCATGATCCCAATGGTTATCGAAACAGTACGCTGTTTAGAAGAAGGTATCATCGCAACCCCTAACGAAGCAGACATGGGTCTTGTATTCGGTCTTGGTTTCCCGCCATTTAGAGGTGGTGTATTCCAATACGTTGATACTATGGGCGTAGCAGCATTCGTTGAGTTAGCAGACAGCTATGCTCACCTAGGTGAAATGTACAAAGTTACTGATGGCATGCGCGAAAAAGCCGCCGCTGGTACAACTTATTACAAGGCTTAGGCTTACTCAGTGCACTTGGTGTTAGCCAAGTGCCGACGAAGATTTGGAGATAAAAATTATGAAAGAAGTTGTCGTTATCGATTGTATTCGTACCCCAATGGGTCGCTCAAAAAACGGTGTTTTTCGCAACGTCCGTGCTGAAGAATTATCAGCCCACTTAATGAAAGGTTTAATGGAGCGTAACCCTAGTGTTAACCCAGAAGACATTGAAGATGTAATTTGGGGTTGTGTTCAACAAACACTTGAGCAAGGTTTTAATATTGCCCGTAATGCAGCTATTTTAGCCGGTTTACCAAAATCTATTGGTGGTAGCACAGTAAACCGTTTATGTGGTTCTTCGATGCAAGCCATTCACGACGCGACACGCGCTATTCAAGTTGGCGATGGCGATGTATTTATTGTCGGTGGTGTTGAGCACATGGGTCATGTCCCAATGAATCACGGCGTAGATTTCCACCCAGCAATGGCTAAGAAAATTGCTTCTGCAGCTGGCATGATGGGCTTAACTGCAGAAATGTTAGGTAAAATGCACGGTATTACTCGTCAGCAACAAGATGAATTTGGCGCACGCTCTCATCGTCTTGCGCACGAAGCTACTGTTGAAGGTCGTTTTAAGTCAGAGATTTTGCCAATTCACGGTCACGATGCTGATGGCAAGATGATTTTAGTTGAAAATGATGAAGTGATTCGCCCAGAAACAACTGTAGAAACCTTAAGTACACTGCGTCCAGCATTTGATCCAGCAAACGGAACTGTCACTGCTGGTACATCTTCAGCACTGTCAGACGGTGCTTCAGCAATGTTACTAATGTCTGCTGAAAAAGCGGCAGAATTAGGTTTAACACCGCGTGCTAAAGTACGTTCAATGGCAATTGCTGGTTGTGATCCATCAATCATGGGTTACGGTCCTGTACCTGCAACACAAAAAGCATTAGCCCGCGCTGGTGTAACTATGGATGACATTGATATTGTTGAATTAAATGAAGCTTTTGCTGCACAGTCTCTCCCTTGCGCAAAAGATCTTGGTTTAATGGATAATTTTGATGACCGAGTTAATCTAAATGGCGGTGCCATCGCACTAGGTCACCCATTAGGTTGTTCTGGTTCGCGTATTTCTACGTCACTGATCAACATTATGGAAGACAAAGACGCTAAATTAGGCCTAGCGACTATGTGTATTGGTTTAGGCCAAGGTATTGCAACGGTATTTGAACGCCCTTAGTAATTACCTTGTGACTTGATAAAGCCAGCCTCGAGCTGGCTTTTTTGTCGATTAAATTACATTTTTTGACTTTGCTCATTGGCAATAAGTTTAACTGCCGTTAAAATCCCGTTATCTAATTTATGAGACTAACCCTATGGATTTTTCTACCGCCAATTATCAACTGGATGCAGTTACCCTTCGCTGTCCAGAGCCTGTGATGATGGTTCGAAAGAAAATGCGTGAACTCACCACGGGTGAGACATTACTGGTTGTTGCAGACGACCCTTCAACAACACGAGATATTCCAAGTTTTTGTCGTTTTATGGATCATGAATTATTGTCTCAGCAAATCAGCCACAGCCCATTTCAATACCTCATAAAAAAAGGTTAACGAGTATTTACACTTTTCTTGTTTAATTAGGGGACTAATTAACGTTATTATGCGTGCAATAATAATAACAAGGAAAAGCTATGACCTTCCCTTTAAAACCGCTTGCTATCGCGCTGTCAATGGCTGCACTAACTCAGCCTGCACTGGCTGGTGAACCTAATAAAGAATCAGATAAAAAATGGGACGTCAACGCCCCACTAGGTGACTTCAAAGATATTTCAATTAACGTATCCGAAGGCACTTGGATGAATGTCGATGTCAGTCCTGATGGTAAGACTGTTGTTTTCGACCTCCTTGGTGATATTTATAGCATGCCAATTGCTGGCGGAACCGCGACGCCATTAATCAAAGGGATTGCCTGGCACATGCAACCCACGTTTAGCCCAGATGGAAAACACATTGCGTTTACTTCAGATCAAGGTGGTGGTGACAACATCTGGATTATGAATAACGATGGTAGTAATCCTCGCGCAGTTACCAAAGAAACATTTCGTTTATTAAACAGCCCGGCATGGAGTCCTGATGGTGACTATTTAGTTGCTCGAAAACACTTTACCTCATCACGTTCATTGGGTGCAGGCGAAGTATGGATGTATCACAAAACTGGTGGTAGTGGCGTAAAGCTCACAACGCGCGCTAATGATCAAAAAGACTTAGGTGAACCCGCTTTTTCACCTGATGGAAAATATGTTTACTTTAGCCATGATGCAACACCAGGCAAAACTTTCCATTACAGTAAAGATTCAGTCAAAGGTATTTACAAAATAAAACGCCTTGACCGTGAGTCAGGAGAAATCAAAACCATAGTTAGCGGCATGGGCGGAGCTATCAGACCGACACCAAGTCCTGATGGTAAAAAATTGGCGTATATTGCTCGTGATGACTTTAAGTCATCTCTGTATATATATGATTTGGCTTCAGGTGATTCAACTCAAGTATATAATGACTTAGATCGTGATATGCAAGAAACATGGGCAATTCACGGTGTTTACCCAACAATTGACTGGACGCCAGATGGCGAATCAATTGTATTTTGGGCTGGCGGCAAAATTAACAAGCTAGATGTTAATAACCGAGACGTTTCAACGATTGCTTTCTCAGTTGAAACAACGAAGAAAGTTCAAAATGCATTACGCTTTAAACAACCTATTGAACAAGATGAATTCAAAGTAAAAATGCTACGTAATGCTCAAGTATCACCAGATGGAAAAAAAGTGATTTACGAAGCACTAGGTAAACTATGGGTAAAAAAATTACCTAATGGTAAACCAAAGCGTTTAACGCGAGATAAATCTAACTTTGAATTATTCCCACAATGGTCGCGTGATGGTAAAAAGATTGTTTACACCACTTGGGACGATCAAAAACAAGGTAGTGTTCGTGTCGTATCAAGCCGTTCAGGCAAAGGGAGAACCATTACAACAGAGCCAGGTAAATACGTAGAAACAACATTCTCACCTAATGGTAAAACCGTTGTCTATCGCAAAGTAGGTTCAGGTGGTTTGCTACCAACAAAATGGTCTCTTAATACAGGTATCTACCAAGTACCCACTAAAGGTGGCATACCTAAGTTAGTAACTAACCACGGTACAGCACCACAATTTGGCAGTGATAACGACCGCTTATTCTTTATGGGTTATGGCGAAAAACAAAGCTTTAATAGTATTCGTTTAGACGGCGAGCAAGAGCGTAAGCACTACGAAAGTAAACTAGCCACTGAATTTAAAATTAGTCCAGACGGTGACAGATTAGCATTCACTGAGCGTTTTAAAGTATTTATTACTCCGTTTTCATTAACTGGTAATACACTATCAATCGCGCCGTCGGCAACGAATTTGCCAGTGAAGCAAATTTCACAACGAGCCGGTGAAAATATTAGCTGGACTAAAGATGCTAACGCAATTTATTGGTCACTAGGCCCTGAACTTTACCATGCTAATGTCGCTACACTCTTTGATTTATCTGATGATAAAAAAGGTACATTCGAAAAAGTAGAAAATGGTTTAGATATTAGTTTCACAAAAAAAGTAGATGTTCCACATGGA
>MPDF01000156.1 GCA_001874365.1 Gammaproteobacteria bacterium MedPE
CCTCTTGGTCGTGTTGCAATGGCGCGCTTTAGAAATGAGCAAGGGTTAACTCAGATCGGTAATACATCGTGGAAAGCAAGCCAAGGTTCTGGTGAACCATTAGCGGGTGAAGGCGATAGTGGTACCTTTGGTACGATAAAATCTGCCGCTCTTGAGCAGGCAAACGTAGATTTGACAACTGAGTTGGTTGATTTAATCGCGGCACAACGAAACTTCCAAGCTAACTCTCGTGCACTTGAAGTGAATCAAACATTATCTCAAACTATATTACAAATCAGATAATTGAATAAGTTTTATAGACGCTTTAAAACACTTTTAAAGCGTCTATTTAATGTTAAAACTCCTTTCTAAATTTCTCATACTTACTTTTGGCACACCCGTTGCATTGTTAGAAGATAACTACGCTGATATCAGCAAAACGCTATTTTTTTGACGAGGTGAAATATGGATAAATTATTGTATATATCCATGAGTGGCGCCAAAGAAAACTTAAATGCAACGGCACTTCGAGCCAATAATCTTGCGAATGCTAAAACCACAGGGTTTAAAGCGGACATTGAACAAGCGCGTTCAATGCAAGCCTATGGAGAAGGAATGCCCACGCGTGTTTTTTCATTAACAGAACGCCCAGCTCAAGATTTTTCTCACGGTGCCATGATTACCACAGCCCGTGATCTAGATGTCGCTGTTCAAGGTGATGGGTGGCTGGTCATCGAATCTGAAGATGGTACTCCGGCTTTATCTCGTGCGGGTTCACTGCAAGTGGATAGTGCGGGAATGTTGCGTACTTCATCTGGTCAATTAGTGCTTGGTGATGGTGGACCAATTGCGGTACCAATTCCGGTTGATAAATTAAAAATCGGTAATGATGGCGTTATCACTGTTCATCCTCAAGGTGCGCCTGCAACCGTCACCGAAGAGGCGGGGAGATTGCAACTAGTTAACCCTGACAAGCGTGACCTAGTCAAAGGAGAAGATGGTTTATTTCGCCTAAAAGATGGTGGTCCATTTGAGAATGATGGTGCGGTCACAATTGCGAGTGGAATGCTCGAAGGCAGCAATGTGAACGCCGTTAGTGAAATGGTTGATTTGATCACGTTACAACGACAATTTGATATGCAAGTGAAGATGATGAAAACGGCTGAAGAAGTCGATACATCACAAGATCGTTTGCTTCGTTTAGGATAATTTAGGAGAGTTCACATGCATGCAGCATTATGGATCAGTAAATCAGGGCTAGACGCACAGCAAACTGATATCGCAACCATTTCAAACAATCTCGCAAATGCGAGTACCGTAGGTTTTAAGAAATCTCGCGCAGTATTTGAAGATTTACTTTATCAAAACATTAATCAGCCTGGCGGTAAATCTTCTCAAAATACTGAGTTACCAGCCGGCTTGATGTTGGGTGCCGGTACGAAAGTTGTGGCAACACAAAAGGAGTTCACGCAAGGTAATATGCTTACCACTGAAAATTCATTAGACATGATGATCGAAGGTGACGGCTTTTTTGAAATTTTAATGCCTGACGGTAATATTGCTTATTCTCGAAATGGTCAGTTTATGCTCAATGAAGAAGGGCAGATTGTAACGCCTGGTAGTGGTTACTTACTACAGCCCACTATTACTATTCCACCTGATTCTCAAAGTATTACTATTTCTTCAGAAGGTGAAGTCTCAGTACGTCAAATTGGTACCGCTGAAAATACCGTTGTCGGACAATTGACGGTTTCTAACTTCATTAACCCACAGGGCTTAGAGCCAATGGGGCAAAACCTTTATACCGAAACGGGTGTGAGTGGAACGCCAATTCAAGGTAATCCTGGTTTAGATGGTCTAGGTTCGATTCGTCAAGGTGCGCTTGAAACATCAAACGTTAATGTGACGGAAGAGCTGGTAAATCTGATTGAATCACAACGTGTTTATGAAATGAACTCAAAAGTTATTTCTGCCGTAGACCAAATGATGAGCTTTGTTACTCAGCAGCTTTAATAAGTTGTTTTAGAGGAGTGAACCCTATGAAAAAGTTAATTAGTATTATTGCCATAATGTCTTTGTCTGGTTGTATGGCAACGCAAAATAAGCCGATTGCCGATGACCCTTATTATGCGCCAATTTATCCTGAGCAACCGGCAGTTAATATCGTAAAAACAGGCTCGCTGTTCGACGCTAATCGGTTAGACAGTTTATATGCTGATGTAAAAGCCCGCCGAGTGGGTGACATCATTGAGGTTGTGCTTAGTGAAAATACCAGCGCTCAAAAGAAAGCTAACAGTAATACTAAGAAAGAAAATAGCGCTAATTTAACACCAATAACGGGCCTTAATGGTGCCAATGTCACTATCGGTGGAAACTCGCTAGCGTTTGGCCTTAATCAAGATTCTGAATTTAAGGGAACGGGCACCAGCGATCAGTCAAATAGTTTATCTGGTTCTATTTCTGTCAATGTTATGCAAGTGCTGGGCAATGGCAATTTAATTGTTCGTGGCGAAAAATGGATCACCATTAATAACGGTGACGAATTTATCAGACTCAACGGGATCATACGCCCACAGGACATAAGCGCCGATAATCAAATAGATTCTATCAAGGTTGCAAACGCACGAATTCAGTATTCTGGCACAGGTTCCTTCGCTGATGCACAAAAAGCTGGCTGGTTGGCACGATTCTTTAATAGTGGTTGGTGGCCGTTCTAAAAGCGTCAATTTAATGTCAGGAGATTTCGAATGAAAAAGCTTAATTTTATTAATCAAAGCTTGTTGTTATTAGCGTTATGCTTATGCTGCGTAACTAACGCTAATGCGCAGCGAATTAAAGATTTAGCATCTGTTAAAGGTGTTCGTTCGAATCAATTGGTTGGTTATGGATTGGTTGTGGGTTTACCGGGCACCGGCGAAACGAGTCCATTCACGGATCAAAGCTTTACGACCATGCTTAAGAACTTTGGCATATCGATGCCCGCTGGCCTTAATCCAAAAATAAAAAATGTGGCGGCTGTTGCAATACATGCTGATTTGCATGCATTTGCTAAAGCTGGCCAGACCCTAGATATTACTGTGTCATCTATTGGTAGCGCTAAAAGCTTACGCGGTGGCACCTTATTAAGAACTTTCTTGAAGGGCTTAGACGGTAATGTTTACGCGGTTGCTCAAGGCAGCATGATGGTGTCAGGTTTTAGCGCAGAAGGTGCGGACGGTTCTAAGGTTATTCAGAACACGCCGACTGTTGGCCGTATTCCAAATGGCGCTACTGTTGAGCGTGAAATTCCAAGTGCTTTTGGCCAAGGCGATTCCATAACCTTTAACTTACACAATCCTGACTTTTCGACTGCTCAAGCGTTTGCTCAAGAAATCAATCGTGCACTAGGTGACGGTGATGTTGCTAAAGTATTAGATGCTGCTTCGATACAAGTAAGTGCACCACGCGATGTTAGCCAGCGAGTTTATTTTTTAGCACAACTTGAAAACCTTAATGTAAACCCTGCAACCGCCGCTGCAAAGATTATTGTTAACTCTCGTACTGGAACCATCATTATTGGTCAACAGGTTCGTTTGAAACCTGCGGCAATTACTCACGGCTCTTTAACAGTGACTATCGCTGAAACGCCGGTAATTTCTCAACCTAACGCATTAGCTGACGGGGAAACTGTTGCCGTAGCCAATTCATTGGTTGATGTGAACCAAGCGGACAGTCGTATGTTTGCTTTCCAGCCTGGAACGACGCTTGATGAATTAGTTCAGGCCGTAAACCTTGTTGGTGCTTCGCCATCTGATTTAATGGCAATCTTAGAAGCACTAAAACAAGCTGGCTCACTTCACGGCGAATTAGTCGTTATTTAAGGAGCGGGTCATGGATAATTTTGCACAATCATTGACTCGTCAGTTACCGACGAGTCAATCGAACTATCAAGACATAGCAAGTTTAGATAAGCTCCGTAAAGAAGCACAAAGTGACGAAAAAGCGGCACTTAATAAAGTCGCAAAACAATTTGAAGGTATTTTCATGAAAATGCTTTTAAAGAGTATGCGAGAAGCAAATAAGGCGTTTGAATCTGACTCACCGTTTAACAGTCAAGGTACAGAAACCTATCGTAATATGCATGATGACCAAATGGCCACTGAATTAAGTGAGAGCGGTAGTTTAGGGCTTGCCGAGTTAATTGTGCAGCAACTAAGCCCGCAAACGAGTGGTGTCACGCCAAGTTCAGTGCTTCGCACAAATAAAACACCAATGACAACTAACAGTCAATCGGATTTAACGACATCTGATTCGGGCAATGCTCAGTCCAAGAATTCAGCCTCCAAAGAAGGTAGCTTTAAATCACAACAAGATTTTGTCGATAAAATGATGCCATATGCACAAAGCGCAGCGAAATTATTAGGCATTTCCCCACAAACGATGGTTGCTCAAGCAGCGCTAGAGACTGGTTGGGGTCATAAAATTGTCGGCAGTGAAGAAGGGGAGTTTAGCTTTAACTTATTTAACATTAAAGCGGATAAACGCTGGCAAGGCGATAAAACAGATGTCTCGACGATTGAGTATCGCGACGGCGTTGCCCTTAAAGAAAATGCGTCGTTTAGACGCTATCAAGATTTTGAACAAAGCTTCAAAGATTTTGGCCAATTTCTAAATAATTCCCCCCGTTATGAAAAAGCCTTAAGTAAAGTTGAAAACTCGGCAAGCTTTTTGCAGGAGTTACAACAAGCTGGTTATGCAACTGATCCTAATTATGCATCGAAGATCATGACCGTATTAAAACAGGTTTCAAAACTCGCTCCATAATTTATGGGGCATATCATTGAGAGATTTGAGGAATAACAGATGGGTGTTGATTTACTTCAGGTTGGTGTTAGCGGACTACTTTCTTCCCAGCAGCGCTTGGGGACTACAGGTCACAACATTGCCAACGTTAATACCGATGGCTTTTCACGCCAAACTGTTTTGCAAGAAACAAGCAACCCAGTGCGTGCCGGAAACAATTTTACTGGCACAGGTACGCGGGTTTCTCAAATTGAACGTGTTTTTGATCAGTTTCGGTATAACGAAGTCGTATTTAATCAAACCTTAAATTCTGCAGCACAAACTACAGCCACTAAAATGCAGCGCTTAGATGAAACCATGTCTTTAATAGGCAAGAGTATCTCTACTTCTCTGAATGATTTGTTTGGCGCGGTTAATTCATTGGTTGATGTACCTGGTGATATTGGCTTACGTGAAGTGATGCTGGCAAAAGCTGATACCTTGTCGAAAAATATGAGTTCTGTGCAGTCTGCGTTGAATGGTGAATACAATTCTGTCAACGAAGATTTGGAATCATCAGCCACAAATGTGACTGAAATTGCTGAGCAATTGGCGGCATTAAATCGTGATATCGTAAAAGCGTCAGCTAATAATTCGACGCCAAGTGATTTGTTAGATAAGCGTGATAATTTAGTAAAAGAGCTATCGAGTTATACGTCTGTTTCTACCGTAGAGACTAACGATGGCGCGCTTAATGTTTATATTGCTGGTGGACAAACATTAGTTACTGGCACCACTAAATTTTCTGTTGGTGTTGAAGCTGGCAATCCTGATCCTCGTCAGACTCAATTATTTATTCAATCGCCATCTGGCGCCAAGCAAAGTTTACCTGGCGATAATATTGGCGGTAGCATGGGCGCTTTAATTAAATACCGTGATGGTGTGTTGTCTGACACTATGAATAAATTAGGACAAACGGCCATTTCAATTGCAGACTCTTTTAATACTGTTCAATCGCAAGGCATGGATTTAAATGGTTTGCAGGGGCAGAACCTGTTTAAAGATATTAATGATACCGAGTCTGCGCAACGTCGTTTCCTTTCAGATTTTGATAATACAGGCACATTGTCTGGCGAAGTTGATATTACCGATATTAATCAGCTTACAAGTGATGATTATCGTCTTGATTTTGATGGTACTAATTACACCATGACCAATCAGTCAACGGGTGTCTCTCAAGTGTTAACACCAGACAATGCAGCGGCTCCTGTTGGCAGTCGAACTTATACCACGGGTGATGGTTTCACTTTTAAAGAGACCGGTGGTGTTCCGCAAAATGGTGATAGCTTTATCATTCAGCCGACTCGCTTAGGTGCACAAAATTTGGATGTGAATTTAACGCAACCAGAGCAAATCGCCACGTCTTCAATTGTTGAAGTGTATGCAGACGATAAAAATGTTAATACAGCGAAACTGGAAATAACAAGTGTCGATAATACCGCAGCAGCAGGATTTCCAAGTGCAGGAAATGATTTAACGTTAGAAGTTTTTGAGTCACCTGTAGGAACTTATAACTA
>MPDF01000157.1 GCA_001874365.1 Gammaproteobacteria bacterium MedPE
AGTAACTACCTTACTATTTCTTATCCGCTGGCAAGTAGAGATATTGCCTTTTCAGATGTAGACAATGTATTAATTGCTGATGAGTTTCACAATGGAAATCGAATGCCTGAAGTTTGGATTTTTATCAAAGGAACACGAAAGCCCTATAAGCTTAAATCACTTGGTGTCGATTCAAATATTTTGTTTCAGGTTCTAATAAAAACGGTTGGCTTAGGCTAGAAAGATGGAATGAGTTTTTTTGGGGGGGCTGTTAAATAAGAGATTAGTTATGACCTCTCCTTGAAAAAGCGCTGAACCATACGAGGGGAATTAAGCGTTGGTTTAACACAACGCCTAGTGGCATTAGCAAACGCTGAGCAGTGTCAGGCAACTAGGATGTTGTTTATTCTCTGCATTATAATGAGCTCAACGACTGAGCTCTATCACGTCTCTTTTGACGGCAATGGTTTGTGAAATGAGTAGCTGTTCAGCTTTTATATCTTTAATCCACCACGCTCTTTCTTTTAATTTGATGAGTTCTGATTGTTGCTGTGTCTCAATGTTGTATTTATACAAGGTGAGCGTTAAAGGGTTCACATGATAAATATACCCATTCTTTACAAAAGCACTCTTGCCAAAAATGTTTGGAAGCAGTTTTTTTGTGCTGTCTATTTTACCCCATTGAGCTTGCCACACCTGATTTTGTAATGTGACGAAAATTAAAGTGTCTTGTTTTAGCCACACGTTTTTTACGTGTGTAAGCTTAAGATCTGAAAGGTGATGAGTGGTTAGATCAAATCTATATACACTTCGAATGTTGTTTGAATCGGCACCGACTAATAATTCATTGTCACTAGGCCAAGCTAATACGTTAAATATGGGTTTGTTGGCGGCCAGCTTAGTTATTTTTCCGTTAAGATCCACTAACGTCACGTTGTCGTTGAGTACATAAGCCAGCTGCTTGCCGCTGGGAGACCACGAAAACTGATTAACCGGTCGATTGTTTTCTTCAAACGTTAGCTGAGTCTCTTCTCCCTCATGCCATAACCAAAGTTGGTCTGTCCCTGAGCGATTTGACTTAAACGCGATGAGATCGCCATGTGGCTGATAACTAGGACTCCCTTCTGCTGAGGTCGTTCTTGAAAAACTGGCATAGGGTAAGCCTTGCAAATTAAAGCCAGTTTGAGGTTTAACAGCTGATTCACCTAATGAAATTTGCGCAATATCAAAATCAAACATACCTCTTATGGCTAATAACTTGTCCGTTTTTCCGTGCATATATAAGTCAGATATATGACTTTCAGGAATGTCTAGTGGTGTAAGTTCGCCGCTTAGCGAAAGTAAATGAGGCCCCGAATGGCTAGATGTTAACAGGTAGTCTTGACCAGGAATGAAATTCGCTTCGAACTGCTGGTAACGGCTCATTGATGGTAGGCGTTGAATTTCATTGCTCATAATAAGGCTGCCATCGAGTGCCAATAAGTCGATGGTATCTTGGTTGTTTTCTCTACTCATTACGGCAAATCGTTGACTAACAGGGTCGTAATCAAAGTAATAAATATGTTTGGCATGATGAGAAAACAGAGGGGTAGTTATTTTGTTGCGATCATCGTAATGCATTAAGCTATAACGATTTTTATCCCATTGTAAAAACGCATATTGGCTATTCGTTAAGGCTTTTGGTGTTTTTAATTTTTGAGTCTGACATTCATATCTATGTTGAGGGGATTGGGGCGCGTTTAAGCTATTAGAAAAGTCAATCGTGGCAATATTCCAACACATTTTGCTATCGAGTGGTTCTGATGCCTGACAATTATCTCGCGCAGCAAAAACGAGCTGGCTGCCATCTGTGTTAAAGCTGTGTTTGCCATAAATGCCAATATCTTGGGTTAGCTTAATTTCTTTACCTGTAACGACATTTTTAGCCCATAAGTTGCCAGAACACAGCCCAATATGACGATTAAAAACAATATATTTTCCGTCATTTGAATAGATAGGGTGTGACTCGTGTTGATCGCTTTGAGTTTGGGCTTTGACCTTACTGTATTTGACCGTTGGAACCGTCTTTGCGCTCTGCCAGCTTAATGCTGCAATGGTCAACAACATCACGAGCACGGAAAGTACGATGAGTTTGTTTTTATTTGGCTGGTTTTTCAGCTTAAGGTTGGTCGTTGTGGCATTGTGGTTTGAATCAATGGTCGGTGACGCTGGTCGTTCTTTTTGAGCAGCAGCATCGTTTGAACTGTACCAATCCACTTTCGCTTTAAGGCTATACCCAACTCTTGGTTGGGTTGTGATAACCCGCTGTGTTTTTCCATCATCGCCAAATGCTTTTCGCAATTGCGTGATGCATCGTTGAAGCGCATTAGGGACCACTTGAACGTTGGGCCACACTCTTTCCATTATTTCCTGATGAGTAACCACTTCCCCTTGATTTTCAGCAAGCAATAATAAGACCTGTAACATCTTTGGCTCAACACGCGTTTCGTTGTCATCACAGGTGATAGTGGAGTGCAACAAATCGATTCGATACGACTCAATGCTAAATTGCTTTACTTTCATTTAGTTGAATTTGGTGGCAGGAAAATTAACAGGCATTCTAAACGTAAACCTTGCGAAGTGTCGAGTGTGGAGCAGCCGTAAATCAAGCGAACTTGCCTGTTTACAGCAAACATCAGCTAAACATCAGTGAAACATAAGGTCAGCAATGTTGTGTGTAATACGTTTGTTTAGTTCAATCATTCGACCCTTTATTCACTGAGATTTATTATGTCACTAAAAGTCATTAACAGATTAACACTATCCATTTTTACCTGCTTTCAGCTTGCACTTATGACAAGCCCAGCATGTTTTGCTGGTGAAAAAACAAAGCAGGTGATAGCCGATGTTGTTACCTCGTATGGTGGTGAACGGCTGAGTAATATCAGCACAATATCTTTGCAAGACCAGTTTAATACTTTCCGTGATGGGCAAAGTTATAGCCCAACTGATGTTGATATTGAAAATAACCGTGTTGAATTATTCATTGATATTGCCAAGCAGCGAAAAGATTTCCGCTGGGTTATTGGTGACAAAGATAGTTATTCAATACGTCATTGGCTGTTCGATGGCAACGACGGATACGCCATTTCTCATAGCAGCAAAACACATGCGAAAAACAATATGGTCGATTTTTCTTTTGCAGACAGAAGGCATAGCCATTTACTCGATACGGTTATTGTTCAAATGCTGTCCAGTGCTCCGAATGATGCGATTTGGTTAGGTGAAGTTGATCTGTTTGGTGATGCGCACGACAAACTACGTTTTACGTTAAAAAATGACCAAGAATTGCATTTGTATTTTGACCAACAGTCTGGCTTGTTAACTTACATGGAGAATGTGACTCAAGATGCTTCAAGAACATTACGCTATCGTTTTAAATCTCACAAAAAGCAACAGGGTATATTTTTCGCGCAAACGGTTCATGTAACGCGTGGTGGCAAACCCAATACCGTAATAACAGATCGAGAAATAGCGTTTAACAAAAAAGTATTCAATCAATTTGATCTACCTAAAGGCTATGGTGAATCAGCGGCGAGTATGGACATGTCAGAAATGTCGGTGCAGAAAGTAACCGATGGGGTTTATTTAGCGGGGCAACGTTGGGGATATTCGGTGTTTGTTGATACTGGCGATGGATTTATCGCAGCTGGTGGGTACAGCAATTTAAGTAAACGATTTGACGCCGTAAAATCTTTTGCAAAAATTGATAAACCGTTACAAAAGATGGTGGTCAGCCACCATCACAATGATCATATAAGAGGAGTGCCGGAAGCCATCAAGTTAGGTGCTTCTTTTATTATTACCCAGCCACATGTCGACACGGTGAATGCCGTTGCCGATAATTCGTTGAATGATGAACATTTTTATATTGTGGAAAATGTAGCGAGTTTCGCCGATGGAAAAGTCATCGTCATTGATATGCCAAGTGGCCACTCAAGTCATAACTTAATGACTTACATTCCCGCAGCAAAATTATTGTTTACCGCAGATACTTATTTTTCTAGACAGTTAACAGGGACTCCTTTTGGTGGCGCCCATTTACATAAAATTAAAGCACGCATGAAAGCGTTAAACCTGCCTGTCGAAAAGTTTGCAGCGGCACATAGTTCACGCGTTTTAACTGTTATGGACTTTGAGGAATCGTTAACGAAAAAGTTTAAGTCTGTTTGTCCCACTCATTGGGCAATATGTCAGGTGATGAACGCCGATTAATTGAACTATCAGTTTAATTTTACAAAGCGAGTATCATGACGGTGGTACTCGCTTTTTGTGTGCTTATACCAATTACATTAAATATTTGCCCAGTTGTACTTGTTAAAATTAATTCTTGAACACCGTGTAAAGTTGACTTCAAAGTTCGGTCTACTAGGGCCGAAGCCATCCATCGAGCCGTAAAAGTGAATACTATCATTACCATAGGCAGTGTTAGCGTTGTCAGTCGCCTTAGATAAATGGAGCGTATTGATGGAAAAATATAAAGGTTATATTCGATTCTGATTTGCTAAGTTTTACATCAATGGTGAAATTTAAGGTCGTAATTCCCTCAAATTTATCCCTAAGGTGTAAAGTTTAAAATACAGATTAACGTGAATGTAGGCGCTATGAAATTGAGATTATATTTCTTGTTTTTAATTTACGAAGCCGCTTATTTGAACGGTTTTTGTGGTTTTTATTTGTTCGTTTTAGAACTTAACTGTCGAAGAGAAAAAAGTGCTTTTGGTAAATAATTCTTTACATATCATAGAGAAAGGCATTTAAAATAATTGTTAATTAAATGTTGCATTTAGGTTTTTTTGATGGTTATTTTATAAGCGTCAACAATGACTGTTGATTCTCATTAAATTGAAAAATAATAAGGAATAACAATGAAAAAAACATTTAAAACACTCGCACTTGTCGGCGCAACATTGTTTGCTAGTTCAACTTTTGCAACAGATCTTGTGTGTGATGTTTATGCTAAAGGAAATGGTAATTCATTTGGAAATGGAACCCAAAACTGTAATGCGTTTGACTTTTCGTTTGGTAATTCAACCAGTGGAAAGTTCTATTTAAAGAACATATCGAAGCCAATCAACAAAGTAATTTGGAGTGGCGGTGCGAAATGTAACGGTGGTACATCTTGTTCTGTAACTGTTCGTGCTTATAGTGGAAATAGTGCTAGCGCAACTATTTTATATAAAGACGGTACTTATGAAGTAACTAACACAGCTCGTATGTCATATGAGACTGGTCACTAGTTACTAATAGTAAGATGTTACATACAAAGGGATGCCGTTTATCCCTTTTAAATAATTTTTCCTTCTCACATACCTAATTCTATTCTTTATTCATAGCCGTTATTCTCTTCTGTGCAATTCACTACATTACTCGTTAACTTGGGTAAAAAATAACGTTGATGTCTGTGAAGACTCGTATTTTGACGCCGTATAAGTCAACACATCACTTATCGTTTTACTCATCGATGGCTGGCATTAATATCTCAATCGTTTGTAATTAAAAAAGCGAGTCCCACATTAATGAGACTCGCTTTTTATGACAGTGTTAATGTTAATAACGACAGCTATTTCGTTTTTACATAAACCTTATAGCCATATGGCGCGATAGTGTCGATGGTTTTAGGGCCGAATGATTTCTTCTCTTTGCTAAATAATTCAACGTAATCGCCGTGTTGGATATTTTCGTTGAACGTCGCGGTTTGCTCCTTATCCGAGAAGTTCAGTACGACGAATACTTTGTCATCGGCTTTTTTACGGGCGAATGAGAACACATTTTTCGGATTGCTATTTGGTACAGGGATCATCTTGCCGCCCCAGTTACCGTTCCACAGCGCTTGGTTGTCGTGCTTTAACTTAAATAGCGTTTTGTATAAATCACCAATTGGGTGCTTACGCCACTCAATTTCGTCTTTCTCAAAGAACGCTAACACCTTGTCTAAACCAGCTTCTTGGCCGCTGTATAACAGTGGCATGCCTTCGGCTGTCGCAGTTAACACGATGCTCATGTTGAGGTAGTCACCAAAGCGATCAAACATGGTTTTATCCCATGAATTTTTATCGTGGTTATCAACAAAATTCATCTTGATGGCGTTATCAGGCCAAGCACTTAGCGCGTGGGCAAAGTGCAGGTAAACGCCTGACGCATCTTTGTGACCTTTGGCAACTTCATGCAAGGTATCGTGCAGTTTCCACGCATACGTCATATCGAAGGCGTTT
>MPDF01000158.1 GCA_001874365.1 Gammaproteobacteria bacterium MedPE
AAATACTGCGGGTTTTGCTCATGGTAAGAGTCAATTGATAGCCAAGCGTCGACAACATGTTTTTCGCTGCGCCCAAATCGAGAATATCGCTTGCTTCACAATCATCGCCGCCTGGACCTTTGACAATCCAAAGCTGAATATTAGCAGGTTGAATATCTCTAAGAAGTAGGTGCTTACTATCTTTGCGTAAAGAATGGTTCTTTGTGTCGTAATACCAATCAGTCTCGCTGTTATCTTCAAAACGAACCTCATGAGGAACTTCAGCTAAAGCACGTTTGAATTCTTGCGGGCAGGCAATACGATATTTTAGTTCTACTTCGAATTGCCCTTTAAAGTGCTCTGTTGTCATAAAACTCTACTCTCTAATAACGACTGTTTGACCGATAAAATCATGAAGAGCGCGCCGTTTTTTATTAAACAACATGCTTATAAATTCAGATAGCGCCCACGCAATGCTAGCGAAACTTAAGGAAAAAATACCTACACCAAGTAAAATTTTGTAATCGTTGTTATTTGTGGTTGTTAACGCTGTGATAGATATTAATAACGCTAAAGTCAAAAATACATCGACACTGCTTCGTTTTATTGATTGTGTCATTGAAATATCGCGTTCGGTGTCATGGTCAACAACTTTTACATTGCAAATCATTTTACCGATAGTCTGACCACATAATCCATGCATGACTACTACGTAAATAACAAACTGAATTGAATTGAACATTTGAAAGGTGGTATTGGAAGAACTAAATTCAAAATTAAATAGACGAGATTCGATTAATAAAATGGGAATAAAAATAAGTCCATCAATAGTGTTGGCAAAAAATCGACGCCAAAATGTCGAATACTTTACTCGGAGCATCGTGTTTTCGTGTATTTCTCGTTCTTGAATTAAGTGATTTGGATCTTTCAATAATTCGTCAATTTGTTGGACGCGTTCAGGAAATCTATCTTCATCAATACTGGCACGAACATCGAGTAATTCGTTATACGAATACTGCGAGAAATCAGGTTCATTTGTCATCATTTGATTCCTATTCAACAACGACCTGTTCAAGCAATTTAACTTCACATTGACCAAAATCATCAACAGATACCGTCAGGTTGGATGTACCTAATGCACTGCAAGCCCCCATTAATGAGCGCGCGATACCATCAAGAATTTGTTCAGGCTCTAACTCCATTTCTCCACATAAGTGGGCAATGCCGTCCATTAGTTCTTGAGATTGTTCATCAGTAATTTGTTTGCTCATTGGAATTCCATAAGATTAGCGTAAGGGATGTAATTCGAGCATTATAGACGCGTATTAGGCCATGCTTAAAGGCCTAATACGAATTAATGAAGGGTTTTACAGTTTAAATTTAGCAACTTGATCTGACAGCCCTTTTGCAAGCTCCAGCAATGACAAGCTAATTTCTTCACCTTTGATGGCATCTTCTGCTGATTTTTCTGCCACGTCGCTAATGTTGATAACGTTCTCGTTTATCTCATCCGCTGCCAAGTTTTGTTGATGAGCGGCGCTACTTATTTGTGCGTTTAATTCATCTAGTTCACGAATTTGAGCGGCAATGTCGGTTAATAAGTTAGAGACATTGGCAACATTATCGGCTTTTTCATTGGCGTCATAACTGACATTAACCATTGATTCGACGGCTTCACCAGCGGTTTGTTGTAGGCTGTCGATTGTGCCTTGAATTTCAACGATAGATTCACCGGTTCGTGTTGCTAGGCTACGGACTTCATCAGCAACGACGGCAAACCCACGACCTTGTTCTCCAGCGCGTGCTGCTTCTATGGCGGCATTCAGTGCAAGTAGGTTTGTTTGCTCTGCAATTTGCGTTATCACTTCTAGTACTGTGCCGACTTCGCTTGTCTTAAGGCCAAGTTCTTCGATTTTCTTGCTATTGACCTGAACTTCATCGCGCAGTGTATTAATGCCTTGATGAGCGTCCTGTGCAATATTTTGCCCCTTACTTGCACCTTCATTGGCTTCAATTGACTTTTTAGCGGCAAATTTGGTGTGGTTTTCAACTTCTTTGGCTGATGCATCTAACTCGTTAATGGCCGCAGCAACAGATTCAGTCGCCGTTTTTTGGGTCAGTACAGCTTCTTTAGTAAGCATCGAAATATCATTAACATCTTTCGCAGCGTTGGTTAGCTCTTGTGTCGCTTGGGAGACATTAAGTAAGCTCTCTCTAAACTTGCTCATTAATGAATTGATGGCGCGGCTTAAATCGCTTAACTCGTCGTTGTGATGAATTTTAAGTTCAGTGCTTAAATCCAGATCTCGTTCAATATTGTTTAAGTGGCCTTTTAACCGGTTGATGCGCATGAAGATAAGTTTATAAAGAATAAAGGCTAATATGCCAAAGCTTACTAATGTTACAAACAGTTGAAGTAATCCAGCTTTGATAATCGATGATTGAATATTGCTATCACTTTGCGATAAATCGTAACTGACTTTAACCGCCCCCAATATGTCACCTTCTTTGGCTTGATGACAACCTAAACAGTCTGTACCACGATAGTCTTTGCTGGCACGCATTGGCATAATAAATTGCATAATTCGTTTGCCGTTACGCGTTATAATTTGGGTGTCTTGTTTACCTGCAAGGCCTGAGCGCTCAAAGTCATCGGTGGCAATTTGGTCGCTAAACCCATTGCCATAAAGCTTGTTGACGATACCACTGCGAATAATTTTCGCTTCGACGATATCTTGATGAGAAACGATTTTCTCTTGGAATATCTGCCGATTAGCCATGGTGCCTGTGAGCATCATGGTATTGACTGAGTCAAAGTAATTTTGAGCAATACTTTCGAGATTGATGGCAACATAGTCTTGCGCCATGTTTTTCTCGTCATTATAGAAGTAAAGCACTGTTGTCATCAGTAATGATACGCCGATAACTGCAAGCGCTAATTGTATTTTTCGAGCCAAAGTTAGCATAGTGATCCCAAAAAGTTTCCAGATGAATAAAATTCAAAGATTCAAGACGATATAATAAAATCATGCTTTAAATCCTATTTGAGATCAAACTTTTGGATGGTTTTAAAAACTAAATTAATGATCTTATCTAAGAAGACAAGCGAAATTGTATTTATTGATGTATGTTAGGCGCTTAAAAAACTCTAAGGAAAAGTCATGAAAAGGGTTGTTATTGCTTTAGCCGCGAGCGTTGCCTTTGCTGGACTATTTGCCTGTTCCAATGAGCAGAAAACGTCACTAGAGAAATTTGATGTCGTTGCTGGGCAAGTCGCATTTGTGGCTGTTGGGGATATGCCATATAAAGCAGATGAGAATG
This sequence comes from Gammaproteobacteria bacterium MedPE, assembly GCA_001874365.1. Taxonomy (GTDB): domain Bacteria; phylum Pseudomonadota; class Gammaproteobacteria; order Enterobacterales; family Psychrobiaceae; genus Psychrobium. Next base: position 3,301 of record MPDF01000158.1, read on the forward strand.
ACATGCTAACTGCGCCTAATGGTTCCATTGTAAAGGCTGTTAAAGCTTTTAACCCAGAAGTTGTTGTTCATTTTGGTGATATCAAATCTGGCGGTACAGCTTGCACGGATGAGTTACTTATTGAACGCCGTGAACAATTATATAATTTATGGCCTAAGCGAGCGGTGTTTACTCCTGGCGATAATGATTGGACGGATTGTGATAGAGCGAGCATGTTGCCGCGTTTTTTCGAGCTTGAACGTTTAACGTTTTTACGTAACACGTTCTTTAGTCGTGATGGCAATAAACTGACGGCAAAACTGCCTAATTTGACTCGCCAAAAGGAGTATATCGAAAATGCGCAATGGCAAATAGGCGGCTTATACTTTGCCACTATCAATGTGCCAGGCACCAATTTTGGCCGTGATAATATTGAAGTTGGCGACAAACAAAAAATATGGGATGAAGCCAAACGACGAGAAGCTCATGATATAGTATGGCTTGATAGTTTATTTGCCAAGGATTCATCAAGCACTGGCTATGTTATCGCGTTTCAAGCCGATATTTATCAACCTGATACCAAAAAATACCCAGTGGCTTGTACTGATGATAACCCTGAGAAGTGCGATGGTTATTACAATATCCGTCAACACCTTGCCGATAAAGCTGCACAAACCGATAAACCTGTTTTGGTGATTCATGGTGATACCAATGCTTATTGTTTCCATCAAATGGATAAATTGATTCCTAATTTCTGGCGTTTAAATGGATTAGGCGACTTTCTCATTAGCGACGCAGCGCAGATTGTATTTGATGCTAAGAATAAACAGCAACCATTTAATGTGCGTTCGTTGTTAGGTCAGCAATCATTGCCAAGTGTGTGTGATTATGACCATTAATGCACAAGCCATTTGGCAAGGGCTTTTTATTGAGTTAACGCGTTTAATTAGTGTTGCAAAAGATAGTGCTGATCGTGCTCATGAAGCAGCGACAGATAAAGAAGCTGTTGCTGAGAATAAATATGATACACGTGGGCTAGAAGCGTCTTACTTAGCCCATGGCCAGCAAGAGAGAATGGCACAGTGCATTGAAGACAATGCCTTGTTCAATGAGCTGTATCAGAGTCGACAACTGACTGATGAAGTTATCTTGGGTAGTATTGTCAGCTTAGAATCAAGCGAGGGTTTACGACATGTGCTAATTGGGCCAAGTGCTGGTGGTATTAAAGTACAATGGAATGAGGTTGAAGTATTAGTGATTACACCTCAATCGCCATTAGGAGCTCAATTACTGGGTAAAATGGTCGATGATGAGGTGGTGTTAACCATTGGCGACAACATCCATAATTATGATGTTGCCGCCATTGATTAATATATCATTCGTGCTATTCACGCTTAGTTAAATACGAAATACTCTGAAGAGAAGTCAAGTAAGTCTTCGCCAAGTATCTCTTCAAGTGGTGAGCGTTTAATGCGCTGTGCAAACACTTTATATGCTTCAACACTGACAATTAAATCACCATTTTCTTCGATGATGAAAACGCTGTCGTCTCTTAGTGCTGTGATAATTTTCTTACGAATGTTGTTCGATACTTCGATGTCTTGAATGCTCATAATAGTGTCTTAATAAGTTGAATTGGGCGGATTATATACCTATAGATGGCGTATAACCATGATGTTATACGCCATTCGCGTCTCAATTACACATTAAAGACTTTATTGACGGGTAAATCACGAATTCGTTTACCGCTTGCCTGAAAGATCGCGTTGGTAATACTTGGCGGGACAGGCGGAAGCCCTGGCTCACCGATACCGCCGGGGGCTAGATTGGACTCGACAATATGAACGAACATCGGCGGTATCTGCTGCATCCGTGCGACGGGATAGTCGTGGAAATTTGATTGCATGATTTCGCCATTCTCTGTGGTAATTTCCCCCATCAAGGCAATGGTTAATCCCATGACCATCGCGCCTTCCATTTGTGCTTTAACCCGATCTGGCGTGACAACAATGCCACAATCAACCGCGGTGTGCATTTCCAGTACCGTGACTTTGTCATTGTCTACTCGTACTTTAGAGGCTGCGGCGACATAACTACCAAAGCTTCGTAAAAAGCTGATTCCCCAACCTTCATTGCTTGGTAGTTTTTCGTCGACATTCGCTTTGTCGCTAACGAGATTGATGAGATTTTTAATTCGCTGGGTGCTTATTCGATGATCTTTCTCATTGACCATGCCGTAATTAGACCATTTATCAAAACCGTCTTCACGTGGGTCAATAAAGTTGTCTTTACCTAATAAGTTTAACCACATTTGACGCGTTGGAACCTTTGCTTTTTCGGCAAGCTCGTCTACAAAAGATCCTAATGCAAAACCATTATTAATGCAGGCAACAGAACGAAGCCAGCCCGGTCTAACGTATGATTCCACTTCGTGATTTTCACAGCTTAAATTGTCAATATTAAAGGGTAAATCAGCAAAACCTAACGACAATTGACTATCACTGGGTGTTTTGGTTTTATCGTTGAATAACCAACCTATCGGCGGATAGGCATTGCGGCCAATCCAATAATCGACAGATTTGTCTTTGTTGATTTGTGCCTTGTGATAATTAGCAGCGATGGAATGATAAAAGCCATGTTTTACATCGTCTTCACGGCTCCATACTACTTTAACTGGGCGCTTGGTCGCCTTGGCCAATTCAACGGCTTCTACGACAAAATCGCCTTTAGATTTACGGCCAAATGCACCGCCCATCAAGGTAACATTGAGGGTGACATTGCTGGTTTTTTCCGGCGGTAAACCGAGTTCACCTGCCGCCTGTCCTTGAGCCCATTGTGGGTTTTGATTGCCTGCCCAAATTTCACAT
>MPDF01000159.1 GCA_001874365.1 Gammaproteobacteria bacterium MedPE
AGCGTTTTACCGTTGCTAGCCATTGACTGGTTAGCAGCGCAGCAATACGAGGCATGATGAGATTAGTTAGCATAGTAAAGTAGATGATGGATTTGTTTTGAGCTTAGCATTGTTAGGAAATTACTCAATACTTTGAACAGCTTGGGTGCTATAAAAAAAGAAAACCCGCTTAGCAAACTAAGCGGGTTTATTGATTCAAACTCGGATGATTTATTTTACTAAATCTAAGAAGAAGGCGTATTGCAGCGCCGACTGATTAATGCGTTTGAAGCGACCTGATGCACCACCGTGGCCAGATTCCATATCTGTTTTAAAGACCAATACGTTATCACCCGTCTTAAACTCACGGAGTTTAGCGACCCATTTCATTGGTTCAAAATATTGAACCTGAGAATCGTGTAAACCAGTAGTGACTAAAATATTTGGATAATCTTGCGCTTTCACTTGATCGTATGGTGAGTAAGCTAACATGTAATCGTAGTATTCTTTGTCTTTAGGGTTGCCCCATTCGTCGAACTCATTCGTTGTTAGTGGAATGCTTTCATCAAGCATAGTTGTTACAACATCAACAAAAGGAACGGCAGCTGCAACACCGTTATAGAGTGATGGCTCCATATTAACTACTGCGCCCATCAATAGGCCGCCAGCGCTGCCGCCAGCTGCAAAGATATTGTCTTTGTTACCATATTTTTCAGCAACTAAGCCTTTGGTTACATCGATAAAATCATTGAAGGTATTCATCTTCGTTAGTTTTTTACCATCTTCATACCAAGGACGCCCAAGCATTTGTGAGCCACGGATATGAGCAAGTGCATAGACAAAACCACGGTCTAAAAGGCTTAAACGAGTAATTGAAAATGATGGGTCAATGGTTGTACCGTATGAACCATAGGCATATTGCAGTAATGGGTTAGTACCGTCTTTCTTGAATTTATCTTTGCGGTAAACAACAGACACAGGTACTTTTTTACCATCACGTGCTGTGATCATTAAACGTTCTGATTGGTAATTATCAGGATTGAAATCACCAAGTACTTTAGTTTGCTTAAGCAGTGTCTTAGCTTCACCGTTTAGGGCGTAATCAAAGTGAGAACCAGGCGTTGTCATACTTGAATAGTATAAACGAATTTGGTCGCTGTCTAAGTTATTGTTGCCGTATAGACTAACGCGGTATGCTGGATCGTTGAAGCTTAATTGACGTTCTTTGCCAGAGGTTAGATCGCGAACTGTTATCTTGGTTAAACCATTATCACGTTGGTTGTAAACCAAGTTGTTATCGAACAGTTCAAAGTCATTTAACTTAACATTGTCATTAGCTGGGATAACATCAGTCCATTTGCTTTGATCGTGCAAATTAGCTTTTGATGCTTTCATTAAGCGGAAGTTAGTCGCATTCCAGTTGGTATTGATGTAGTAATCATTGCCTTTTTTAGCCACTGAATATTCATGACCATGGCGACGTGGAATAACACGAACTGGTTGAGCTTTAGCATCGTTTGCATCGATAAGTGACACACCACTTGCTTCGGTGCTGTCATGACCAATGTAGATAGTTGAATTATCTTTCGATTTCCAAATACCTGTGTAATACGATTTGTTTTTCTCTTCATACACTAACTCGTCATTACTTTGTGGCTGACCTAGTGTATGGCGGTACACTTGATAACCCAGAAGTGTTTGAGGATCTTTCTTAATGTAGTAAATCGTTTTATTATCGTTGCCCCACACTGCGCTGCCACTGGTGCCTGCTAGGCTGTCTGGTAACATTTTTCCTGTTTCAAGATCTTTAACTCTCAGCGTATAAATACGGCGACTAACAGTGTCTTCACCATAAGCCATTAACTTGTCGTTAGGGCTCACTGACAAGCCTGATACCGCATAGTAGTCATGAGCTTTAGCGAGTTCGTTAACATCTAACAAGACAGTTTTATTCGTGCCTTTAAAATCATCAGCGCGAACGTGAACAGGGTACTCGTTGTCACCTGTGGTTTCGCTTGAGTAGTAAAATTCACCATCTTGAACGGGTACTGAGTTATCGTCTTTTACGATGCGACCTTTGATCTCATCGAAAAGCACTTTTTGCATGTCTTCGGTATGCGCCAATTTAGCTTTGGTGTAGGTATTTTCAGCTTCAAGGTGCGCTAATATTTCAGGATCTTTACGTTCATCATCACGCATCCAATAGTAATTATCTGTACGTTTATGACCGTGAGTTTCGATTACATGAGGTACTTTCTTTGCAACAGGCGCATTAATTTTAGGTGCTGCTTGTTGAGTGGATGCAGCAGGTTTAGCTTGCTCTGCTGTTGATTGTTGTGAACTATCACAGCCGCTTAAAATAAGCGCAGGTGCCAAAAGTAGGCTAAGTGTGGTTAATTTGGTTTTCATAATTTGTCCTTTATTTTTATTGCATTCGAGTGTACCCGAAAAAATGCAATAACATAACAAAAGAACTCAGTGGGGTTTAAATTGCGTAGTACAAAGATGTAACTAAATCTTTCGTACTACGCTAGATTTGAATTGAAGCTAAGCAATGATTGGCAAAGGTGTGCCAGTTTTCCACGCGCCACGCGTAAAATCAGGCACATCTTGCGAGTTACTGCGGTCATCAACCGATGCGACACTGAGTGGAAAAATAGATGACCATGCGGCTGCGTCATAAACATCTTGATCCAATGGCTCACCATTGCGTAAGCAATAAATAATGCGATAGTTCATCAAGAAATCCATACCGCCGTGCCCTCCATTGCGTTTGGCTTCTTCGCCCATGCGGGTATAAAGCGGGTGATCATACTGTTTGCGCCACTTTTCCATGTCGCGATCCCAGCCATGATAGCTCGGCGGATACGGCTTACGACCTTGTTCGCCGCCATCATGCCAAACTTTTAGCGCTTGTTCGTGCTGTGCTTCGTAGATGGCTTTGATAGTTGATGGCGGCGTTTCAACCGCGATGCGATTTGGGAAACCTGCAAAGGTACCGTTAGTGCCTTGTATTAAGTTATGACGGGTATAAGGGCGTGGGCTGGTGGTATCGTGTTGCACCATAATACTGCGTCCATTGACGGTTTTAATGATGCTGGTATTCATATCTCCAGCCACAAATTCAAGGCTGTTACGCTCATGTTCACTATCAAACTCTCGTTTGGCATAAGCTTCACGGCCAAGTGCTGGCGAGCTCACAGAGGTGACGTAATCAAAACGATCGCCACGATTGATATTCATGTACTGAGACACAGGGCCTAAACCATGAGTTGGGTAAAGGTTACCGTTTTTCTTCGTATGCCAATAGGTTCGCCATGACCCCGTTTTGTGGTCGATCTCTTTCATTTGCCAACGCAAGTCGTGAATGTAAGCGGCTTCACCATGCACTAGCTCGCCAAATAATCCTTGGCGCACCATATTAAGTACCATGAGTTCATCGCGGCCATAGTTTACATTTTCCATCATCATGCAGTTTTTCTGGGTGCGCTCTGCGGTATCAACGAGTTGCCAACATTCTTCAAGCGTCGTGGCTGCTGGCACTTCAACAAAGGCGTGTTTGCCGCTTTCCATGGTGTCAACACACATCGGTGTGTGCCAAGCCCAAGGCGTTGAAATAATCACAATATCAATGTCATCGCGGGCTAACATATCGCGATAGGCATGTTCGCTACCGGTGTAAGCCGTTGGTTTTGGTCGGTCTTGTTCGACGACATGATTGACGGCGCGATCTAGTACCTCTTGATGCGTATCACAAATGGCTTTGATCTCAACACCGTCCAACACACAATAATGTTTCACGTGGCCAATGCCGCGCTGACCAACACCAATAAAACCAACACGAACAACATCCATTTTGTTGACAACAAGCCCCATCACACTTTTTCCTTGTTGCGAAGGCGTGCCTGAAGAGGGCGATTGCTTGGTCGTCGCACACCCTGATAATGCACCTGTTGCACTGGCTAAAGCCGCTGTACCAACGGCGGTTTTTAAGAAGTCACGGCGATTGACTTTTTTCATAGTGATCTCGTTGTTATTATTATTCAAATTTTAAGGCATTAGTTGTAGGTGATTTTCTCATCGATTTCAATGGGACAAGCGTCTAAATTGACAGGGCTGTATTTTGTAATTGTAACTAACTATTTCTCACGTTATCCAAACTCGATGCGTTGGCCGTCACAGTCAATTGTTAGCAACGTGTCTGGCGGTTGTGAGTAGAGCTCGGGATAAGCCTCGATAATGGCATCGACAAATTCAAAGTCATTTAACTTTAAATAGTGAACAGCGTTAATATGCCATTGGGTTATTTGCGGTGTATTGACCATCAATAATTCAAGAAATTGACTATCGAACTCTCGTTTGTTAGCCCGTAAACGGTTGAGATAAGCGAGCAGTGGATCGGGAGATTTCGTTGACAACGTTAGTGGATATCCATCATTAATTAGGGTCGTTGCTAGCTTATTATTACCTGATAATACGGCGTTAAATACTAAGGTTACACCGTATTTACCCGTTGTATCGATATCTCCCGCCTGTTTTAAAATTGACAGGCTGTTTGAAAGGGTAAGCCTGTGCAGAGCAAATGCGATGCTAGGATCTTTCGGGTAAAGACCGTGTTTTATTAATAAGGACAACTGCTTGTTGCGATTTTCTCGATGTCCTGTTGAATTTCCAGAGCTAAAATTGAAAACATGTTTGTAATTTTCTGGTAACCCGTTTTTGATAATCTTAGCTCTTTCCTTAAAAGAACTCTTTTCCATTTCCTCAAGACTGAAAACCTTAGACATGTCCCAGCCTTGAGCGTTGATGAAATAATTTGCTTCCATCACGTCATTTAACGTATAACACTGCTCCAAAAATTCGCCGAATGTATGATAATCGTCTTGCGCTAACATTGCGCTCAAGCTCACCTGTGTTACTGAGTAAATGGGCGCCTCAGGCTTGTTTTCTTTGCACCAAGACTCTGCCTCAGGTTTTGGGTGATGTTGATTGTATTTATGAATACTAGCTTGCCATGTATCGAGTAACTGCTTATCGCTACTCACAGTGACTGTCGCAACGTTGACAAAGTTGATTGCTCTAAGATCAACGCCGAATTTACCAAGACGTCTGATATCTAATTCGTCTATCCATGTCGTGTCTTGCCTATCTCCTAAGGTGACATAAAAAGTGGTTTCATTAATGGCGCTTAGGTCATCGATGACCTGTTGCTTTTGTTGAGGGGTAAAAGAAGAACGCAGCAGTGCCCCCGCTAAATCATTTAACAAAAATGCATGTTCAAGAGGCGGATAATCACGCTTTGCCAGTTGCAAAATACTATGCTGAAAACTCGTAAAATCATTCTCAATAGCCGCGGTATTCGCTGTATGAGTCCATATCACTCGGGCGTAGCTTGGCAATCTATTAATGGTAAAATTAGCACGTTCAATTAAACTGCCATTAATTGAATTGTAGTCTTTCCGCCAACTCATATTTAACGGTGAATTTGCCTCGATTTCGATGTGTTTTCCATGAATTTTTAATGAGTCGAGACGTTGTTTATACGCCTTAAAATATTCATGCTGTGGTGAACTATGATCAAGTGCGCGAATAAAATTAATTGCCGTTTCAATACCAAACTCAGCCATTAATGTATCTAAAATAACGACTTTATCGATCCCGTCGTAAAAACTGTTTTCGGCGATTTCTGATACAAACATTTTATATCGCATATCATAATTTTGATTTGCGCGGTTAAAGCCTTCACATGTCAATCTTGGTGGTGCCAATAAGATGGGACTAGTGACAATAGGTTGATCGATTATGGGTTTAGTAAGTTGTGCTACGCTGCTTTTTACATTCGCTGTTATTGCTCGCACTGAAGATTGATGTGTGGTCGACGTTGGTAAATGATAAAAAAGGCGATAAACCTGTACACAAGTGAGTAATAAAACGAGTAGAGATAACACAATAACAACATTAGTTTTATTCATAATTTTCCATAACTTGACTGCACTCTCTTCAATGTAGCGTAAAATAACCAGTACTATCAAATGCTAGATCATGATCACAAAGAACATGAGTGTTATAAAGTATCATTATTGGCGTTTTTTAAGGTCAACAATAGAGTAAATCATTATGAATAAAGTCATTTCTGGCGTATTGGCAGCAAGCCTGTGCTTGGC